>JACQYL010000037.1 GCA_016208165.1 Deltaproteobacteria bacterium | reverse complement strand
GCCGAAGGAGAGATTGTTCGCTACTCTAGACCGCCAGCCAGTCGATCGGATACCTGTAGCCCAGCCTTTACAGACGGGAACGGTGGAGCTGATGAAGTCTTGCAACGCTTACTGGCCTCAAGCCCACTCCGACCCGGAGCTGATGGCTGCTCTGGCTTACGAAGCGTACAAAGTTATCGGCTTTGAGAGTGTTCGCGTCCCGTTCGACATCAACATGGAATCGGAGGCCATGGGATGTGTGCTTAACTTCGCTGCGGGTTCCAACAAAGGCCTGGACATTCAACCCCCCGTTAAAACCCCTCCCATGACGGGTCCGGACGACTTCGAGAATGTAATAGACCCGGATCCTTACAAAGACGGCCGCATGCCGGTCATTCTCAAGGCCATCAAGATTCTGAAGAAGATGGTTCCCGACACCATCCCCATTTTTTCACTGGTTGTGGGTCCGTTCATGGTAGCGGGCCAGGTCCGTGGCGTGGACGCCTTCATGCGAGAACTCATGCGCAAGCCCGAATGCTGCGTGAATGTGATCGAGCGCGCCCATAAAGCCTGTTTGAATTTTGCTCTGGCTCAGGCCGAAGCAGGATCCGACTGCATCGTCATAGCAGACGCCACCGCCAGTCCCGATTTGATCAGCCCCCTCCAGTTCGAAAAGTATGCCAAGCCCTATACGAAAGACATCTGCGATAAGATTCCCATAAGATCCATTCTGCACATCTGCGGTAAGGCGCACTCGATACTGGCGCACATGTCGGAAGTAACCTCGGGCATCTCCATCGACTCTTCGGTCGACATCGCAGAAGCTAAGGGAAAAGTGGGTGAAAACACAGCCGTTTGCGGCAATGTGGATGTAAACACGGTCCTGCTTTTTGGGGATCCACCGGATGTGGAAGCGGCCGTGAAGACCTGCATCGATAAGAGAGTCGATCTCCTGACAACCAGTTGCGGCATTCCTTCAGTGGTTCCCACGGCCAATCTGAAGGCCATGGTCGAGGCGGGGAAAAAATACGGGGCGAAGACATGATCAGTCTCGCATTAGACCTCGGCACAAGCGGTTTTCGGGCCCAAGCGATCGACGCCGACGGAAAAGTGATCGTCACCTCGATATCCACCCGTCATCCTCTGCCGGGCGCCAACGTGATGGACCACCTCCATTTCTGTTTGGAGTTGGGACAGGACATCACCCACAAACTGATCCTTAATGCGGTACACAGGGTAATTCACACACTGCCCGTCGACCTGAACGAAGTCCGGAGAGTGGCCATTTGCGGGAATCCCATTCAGCTCTCCCTTTTTCAAAAGATGGAATTTCGAGATTTGGCCTTTGCAGGCAAGCGTAAACTAAAGAAACTGGGCATCACGGAGCCCATTAAGAGACCGGCGAGAGTCATCAAGGCAGTGGACTTTGGACTGGAATTGCCCGACGATGCGGAGCTTTTCGTCCCACCGGCCGTAAAACATGAAATCGGCGCAGACGCTCTGGCCATGATGTATGTAACCGGATTGTTGGATCGGGACGAATTCGCCATCGTGACGGATTACGGCACAAATGCCGAGATGGCCATCAAACTGGGCGGCGATATCCTGACCGGTTCCGCGGCCTCGGGTCCGGCGTTGGAGGGCCAACATGTCTCCTTCGGCATGTTGGCTCAACCGGGTGCTATTTCCGATATTACTCCTAATGGCAACGCGTGGGATACCGTTGTATTGGGCGCCGATCTTATCAGCGGACGGGGAGTGTGCGTTTCGCCCACGGACGGAACGATCGTTCGCGGCGGAGAACAGTGTCTCAAAGCCATAGGAGTGACCGGAACCGGCGTTATTGCCGCACTTTCGGAAGGCATCGAGGCCCGTATCATTGGGCCCCCCGACATCCGTACTCCGAACCACAGAGTCTACCTGAGCGAAAGCATTTACATGACGGAAAAGGATGTCAAGGAAGCCGGTAAAGCCATAGGCGCCATCCGGGCCGGACACATGACCCTCGTGGAAGAGACGGGCGCCAAATTATCGCAACTCGATGCCGTCTATATGACCGGCGCTTCCGGATATTATGTGGATCCCTTAAAAGCCAGGAATGTCGGACTGATTCCAAACTCGGCGCGCAAAGTCGTTCAGGCCGGCAATACGAGCCTGAGGCTGGCCGCTGAAATCGTTCGAAATCCCCATTTGCTTGATTTGCTCCAACGAGTAGCCGATTCCATTACAGCCAAGCATATTATGTTCGCGGATTCCAAAGCCTTCAAGAACGCCTTTGTCTGTGAACTGGCTTTCTGGAACGAAGGCATGCCGGCCGGGCAGATGAACAGTATGCTGGCCATTTATAACATTCAGCCCTTTCCCACGCCGCACCCCGCACCGGAACTGATACGAATCGCAAACAGGGACATCATAGAAATCGGACCCCTGGGATTGAAGATCGTCGACAAAGTCGGGACGGATTTGAACCTCGATTTCCCGCCGGAGTGTCTAGGACAAGAGTGCCGCAAATGTATTGAGAATTGCCCTGAAGCAGCCGCCCGGGTGGAAGTCGTTGACGGCAAAGAAGTGATTGCCATTCGTTCCGATCTTTGCGACGGGACGGCTTGCCGGAGGTGTGAAATGGAATGCCCAATGCAGTTGTCGTTTGAAAACATCAGAATCAGGGAGGCGTGACGCGGAGATGGTTATAGGGCTTCTGATTTGTGAGGTGCTGGAGGATGAGATGTCTTTTATCATCTCTCAGGACCCGGAACTCGAGAAAGTCACATTTGTTGAAAGCGATCCGGGGGCAGACCTCATTGCCGACCTGAACCGAAGAATCGGTGATCGATTGACGGTGATGAAGGACGTCTCCGAGTTCATTCCCGATCCATCGAGGAGATTCGAAATCCTTGCCCACGTTTTGCGTGTCGGACTGCACATGGATAAAGAACTGCTTCAGAAAGACGTTGCGGATGAGACCAAGCGGCTGGACGAGAAGAGCGACGTAATCATACTGGGGTATGGGCTGTGCGGTAATGTGCTTCTGAATATCGAAGACTTGTTATCGGACGTTAAGTCCCCCCTTGTGATGCCCCGGAATGAGGATGGGAGCAAAGTTGACGACTGTGTGTGCATGGTGTTGGGAGGAACCGCGAACTATCTGAAACACCTGTATGAAGAGGCCGGCACCTGGTTCGTCACTCCCGGCTGGCTCAAACACTGGGAAACCCTCCTCGTCAAGGAATTGCACGCGCCGGACCTCGAAACCGTCAAGTGGATCTTCGATAAGGCGGCGTATAAGAGGGTTTTAATGGTGGACACCGGAATCGGAGATCGAGACAAATTCCGTAGTGAAACGGAAGAATTCGCTCAAAGATTTAACTTTTACATTGATGAGGTCAAAGGGACTTTAGAGCTTTTGAGGAAATCCTTTGATGAGGCCAAGCGTCTCGCGGCATCGAAAAGAAAGGAGGTTAACCAAGGAGAAGATCGTGAAGCATTTGCGGAAGCGTAACTATACCACTGGCTACTTAACTCTATAGTGGGAGGAAGAAGTATTATGTCTGATCAGCTTTTCCAACAACTGATTGATTCAATTGTACTCGGTAAGGTGGATGAGGCCGGCAGTCTGACGCAGAAGGCTCTGGATCAGAACATTGCAGCCATGACCACGGTGGAGAAAGCCCTCATTCCGGCCATGGCGATTGTCAGTGAGAAATATGAAAAAAAGGAATACTACCTGCCTCAAATGCTAATCAGTTCGGATGCGTTTTATGCCGCCTTCGACCTGTTGAAAGAGGAAATCAAGGCTGCCGGAGCGGCGGGAGGTAAAGCTAAGATCGTATGCGGCGTGGTCGAAGGGGACGTTCATGACATCGGAAAAAATCTGGTGAAGACCGTGCTCGAAGCCAATGGCTTCATTTGTGTCGATATGGGGAGAGATGTTCCCGTTGAAGACTATCTGGATGCCGTGGCGAAAGAAAAACCCGACTTTTTGCTGCTTTCCACACTCATGACGCCCACCATGCTCAGTATGAAGCGAACCGTGGAAGGACTTTCGGAAGAAGGTACCCGTGAGGGGGTCAAGGTCATGATCGGCGGCGGTCCGATATCCTGGGATTTCGCCAAGAAGATTGGCGCCGATTTCTATGGAGATAATGAAAAAGAGGCCCTGAGGTGGGCGAACAGCGAGGTAGAAAAATAATAGAGACGTTTTCGTGCAGAGGGTAGTCGTCACAACTGCCTCTTGCTTCTCGTCATTCCGGCGTAAGCCGGAATCCAGGTCGTTTTGGAAACCGCTTATGGACCTCCCGCAGACCTCTGCGGGGGGTGACGAAATCAGGACCTGGATGAGAAGATACGTGGCTGGGGCTTGGGACGGACTTGCCGTTCAAAAGGACTATCGGAAAAGTGAAAGAAGGCCTGCCTTTGAACGGATACACGGAGACTGATTACCCTGCACTAGGGGCTTGTTGTTCGGATTGAAGACTAAAGAACATGTGATCCCGGTTTTGTCCAACTCATAGAACGGATACTCTTGACACCCGGCGTTTCTGAACCACCGGGAAAGGCCGGAGCCGCATGTGATCCGACACAAGAAACTTCTTTCTCGGCTCCGCCTTGGCATAGCCGCAACGTCGAGGCGGCTATGCCGCGTCCTTTTTAACCTCTACAGGACAATACCCCATGGTATCCCCGGGACCCCAAAAGAAGAGCATGGACTCCGGACGGATCAGAATCGAGGCGGATAGAAAACTCCTGTTGTGGAGCAAGACGGCGTTGGACTCTTTGTCCGCCCGAGTGGCCGTTCTGGATGAAGACGGCTTCATTCTCGAGACAAATCGGGCCTGGAAAGAGTTTGCCAGGGCGAGCGGCATCCGAATGCGTCCGGATACGGTAGGGGTCAATTATCTCTCCGTCTGCGACAAGGCTGAAGGGCGCGGCTTTGCTCTGGCCAGGAAGGCGGCCGCCGGCATTCGATCCGTTATTAGCGGGGAATCAGGCGAGTTTGTTATGGAATATCCCTGCCACTCGCCATATGAAAAATGCTGGTACAACATCCGGGTAACCCGTCTGAGGCTCGAATTTGAAGGTCCCATGGGACTGGTGGTCAGCCACGAAAACGTTACCAACGTCAAGCAGGCGCATATCACGTTACGTCGTCGCGATACTGAACTGCAGCTCGAGACCCTGAAACTGGAAGAAGCCAATGCCGCGCTGCGCCGCCGTGAAGCCGATTTAGAACGCGAAGCGCATAAACTGGAAGAAGCCAACGCCGCCTTACGGGTCCTCGTTCGCCAGCGGGATGAAGACCGTCGGGAAATTGAGGAAAAGGTGGTCTCGCAGGTGAAAGAGCTGGTGCAACCGTACCTGGACCGGCTGAAGCCCGGAGCAATGGATCAAAGATACAAGAACCTTATAGAGGTTGTTGAGTCCAATCTGAACGATATCATCTCTCCCTTCGCTCATAAACTCAGCTCCCGATTTCTGAGCCTCACACCATCGGAGATCCGTATTGCCGGGCTGGTTAAGGAAGGTTTTACCAGCAAAGAAATTGCCGAGATACTTTCCATTTCCTCGAAGACGGTTGAATTCCACCGAGAAAATATCCGTAAGAGGCTCGGTCTTAAAGGGCGTAGAGACAACCTAAGAACTCATCTTCTTACTCTATAAGAATCCCAGTAAATACCTGGTAAAATGTATGGATATTTCTGGGGTTCATATCCATCCTGCTTCATTGTATAGTAACTAATCAGTAGTCGAATACTACGGAAGTTGTCAATCCAGGTTGCATGCCTATTAACCACATCACCTACCAAGGAAAGGAGGTAAGCTTATGACGCCGTTGGAACGCGTTGTGGCCACACTTACAGGACAAAAACCGGACAGGGTGCCGGTGATTCTCTATTACCAGAGCATGCTGCAAAGGGACCTGCAATTTCTGGATTACACTTGGGAGGAAGCGCTCTGGCATCCCCGAAAACTGTTTCAGGCCGTGGAACGACAGTATACCGAATATGAGTTCGACAATTTCTTCCTCCCCTGCGATTTCCGGATCGAGGGAGAAGCCCTGGGCTCGAAAGTCGGTTACACGCTGAAGACGGGCGGCGGAATGCGCATGGGCTTCATCAAGGACTGGGTGGTCAAAGAACCCAAAGATGTACTGAAACTGAAACCCGCCGATCCGGAGAAGGACGGCCGAATGCCCGTGGTTCTTGAAACCATTAAGCGACTCAGACGAAAATACCCTGACGTCGGGATCGCCGGGTTTGTGGAAGGTCCCCCGGATACGGCCACGGACGTATATGCCGGCCATTACAAAGGGTTTTTTGTCGAGATCGTCAGAAACCCGAAGTTTCTGCACGACCTGTTGGAGGTGGTCACCGAATCGGCCATCAACTATGCAAAAGCCATGATCGGCGCAGGCGCCGCCGCCATCGCCACGGTCGAGTCCATGATTGACGAGGCCGTCAGTCCCGATCAGTATGAAGAGTTCGTTATTCCCTATCATCGAAAGATTCGAGATGCCATTGCGCCCGTCCCTTACGTCTTTCACCAGTGTGAGGACGCCACGCCGTTTTTTGACCTCATTGTCAACAAAGTCGAACCCGCGGTCGTCGCCTTCCATGAGCAGGTCGATTTCAAGTGGGCTAAAGAGAAATACGGGGACAAGGTCATTCTGGCGGCCGGCCCGGCGGTCTCCAAGGCCGGTAACAACCTAGTGCATGGAACACCTGAAGATGTCATTAAAGAAGTCAGGCATTACTTGGATATCGGAATGCCCGGAGGCAAGTTCTGGTTAACGGCCAGTTGTGAAGTGCACCACGATGTGAAGCCGGAAAACCTCAAGGCGCTGGTCCAAGCGGCGAGACTGTACGGGACCTACAACTAGTACGGGTATTCACAGGGGATCCTCGAGGGGTCACCATCCACCACGGGACCATTCCCGGATCCCCTCGGGAGTTGGTGAGTCCGTATCGGACATACTTCAACGTGAAGAACGGTGATTTTGCCCAGATCACTAAAAGCTTGACGGCATCGTTTCGCACTCCTTTGCACGGCGCGCCTCCTGTTCGATTCATTCCGAGTCGGTCAGGAGGCGCGTATCAATAACTACCGTCAATGATACATCTTTTGGAACAGAGAACCGGGAAGGAGGACCGTTTAGCGGCCCCGAACCACGAGCATGTATAAGATCGTCGATCATAGGACCGGTTGGGAAAGCCGTAACCGGTTTGAGTGTATGAAAGATGCCGGAATGGTACTGGAGGAGATTCGGACGGAATATTACGACAACGCAACTGAAACGGACCCGCCCTTTTCTAGAACGGTGGTCCCGGCGAATTACACCTGGCAATGGGACGAGGAAAAGCGCAAGTACGTATGGAAGCGATTCTAACGAGTTACGATTTCCACGATCCGTTTGGCCGTGTATTCCCCCACGTCCGCAAGTCCGTCCACAGGCATGAACAGCTCGGCGTTGGAAGCAAGAAGGCAGGTGACTGAGGCCGGGAATTCCTCGTCGGCCAAATAGAAAATATACTGCAAGGGGACCTTGGGCAAGGGATACAAAATAAAAGAAGAGTCTCCCTTCGTCCCTTCGCTCTCTTTCCCATCAAAAACCGAAAGAAGGGTTTCCTTGTTTTGCCGGATGCCGGTTACATAGGGAATCAGGCTTTTCTCGGAGCGGGCGGAAAAAGCTCCGTGGTAGGGGGTAGTTCCTTTGATCTGTTTGAAGGACTTGACGGGCTCGATCTGAACCGGATCTCTGACGGCATGGAACACATACAGAGCGATCAAAACGCCGATCGGTCCCGTTATGGGCACTCCCCCGAGGGTGATCCCATCGGGACTGACCGTGCATGGTTGCCCGAACGCCTTGAAATGAAACGAGTCCTTTTCTCTAATCGCAAGCAGGCGCTGGTCCATGTCTTCGGGGAGCTGATCATATCGCCGTCTTATGTACTCCCGTTGGATCTTCAGTAGCTCATCGCTCATGATTTTCCCTCCCGTATCCCCGCGTCCCGTCACCCGTTTCGCGCGGACGGCGACTTCCTTTTCGGCAGCACTCCTTCTTCCATGAGAAAATGAATGGTGCACGAAACGCGGAATTTACAGTGAAGATCAGGCCCCGGACATTGAACGCACTCGTCGCACATGTATCGGGCATCACACTGGCAATAATAGGTTCCTTCGCGTTCACGGTGTCTGTAACAGGGTTGTTTCATGAGGTTGGAGTACGCTTTTCGCGTTTCCTGTGTCCAAGAGACCTATTCCAGGAGTCTCGTCAATGCCGCTCGTTCCATTTCGCGCCCCGGAACCGTCAGCAGCGGGCAGTCTTCAATTCGAACCCGGCTTTTTGCCAGAGCCACTGCGAAGGCGAGGCAGGTCCGCTTACCGCATTCCCTGCAATTGTCGCCCGGCAAGAACTTATGCAGGATGAATCCCATATCCATAGCGGATTTCCCCGGATTCATACCGGGTTGGGGCTGAGTCACCTTGTATACGATCTTGTGATGGATCGGCGGCTCGGGATACGCACCCACATCGTACACCGTATACCCCATGAACTCTACCGGAGCTTCCTGAAAGCAAGACCAGACCGCCTTTCCGATGGTCTTTGGGTTCAGGCCCGGCGTTTTGAGATCCGTTTCGCCGGGTTTGCAGAGCAGATCGATCACCCCCACGATTTGATTCCTGAATCGGTCAATGAGATGCATCGGTATATTATAAAGGTATGGGGTCGGAGCCGTGGCGCCGATAATGTGCTTCCCTTCATCAACCCCGTTCTTCATTAAACACAGAAGGGTCGCTCCGGGAAAGTGCCCCTCCGATTCCCTGCCGCACAGCACGATGTAGCGGATGTTGGGGTTGCCCACCACGTTGCAGATCATCTTCTCCAAACCGACGTTTTCAGTTTGAAGCATACCGGAAATGGCGGCCCCGGCGTCCAGTCCGGCCATGACCAGGCTTTGAAGATCGAGCGGCACTTTGTACTCCAACGTATCCAGGATCGTGCAAACGGCCACGGGCGCATAATCATTTCCACGGGTGAACCTACCCTCTTCCGGCGGATATCCGTCCACAGGCTTGACTTTCAGCACGATGGTCTCCTTTGCTAAGCGGGTCCGGAGTTCCTTCATTTGGGGGGCAGCGTCTTTACAAACCGCTCTGCTTTGCGCAGCCAATCGCCGAGCTCCTGATCGGTGATGAACCCTTCCTTTTCCACCATGACCCACCCCTTCATGGCTTTTCCCGTTATGTCGAACTCCTTCACATGCTTCCGCCTCAGTGCGCGCTCCGCTTCTTCCGTTCCCAGCCTGAGGATCATGTAATCCTTGTACACGCCTCCGACCATATTTCCATTGAGCAGATGGCACACCCCTCCGAACATCTTTTTGCTGGAAACGCCTTTCCAGCCGGAAACAGCCTTCCTTATTCGGGAGTCGATATCTTGGTCGTACGGCATCTCCATCTCCTCCCTTCGATGCGATCCGCGAACCGGATTATTGGAACCGTTTGATCTTTTTCGGATCGTTCGGACCCTGCTACTTGGGCTTTCTTGTTTCAGACCCTAGATGGTAAAAACCTGCCCGGCCGGCCGCGACAGAAAAGGAATCAGGCCCCCCTATCGAGGACATCCCGTGTGGAATTCCGGATAATAGCTACGGGTTGACTCTGCCCGCTCGGCGACGGTTGAACTCGAACCTGCCTAAACACGGCAGCGGTGAAAAAGGACAGCTTCACTCCACTCCTGAGAGAA
This sequence comes from Deltaproteobacteria bacterium, assembly GCA_016208165.1. Classification (NCBI taxonomy): domain Bacteria; kingdom Pseudomonadati; phylum Myxococcota; class Myxococcia; species Deltaproteobacteria bacterium. The sequence goes on along the minus strand of JACQYL010000037.1, from coordinate 25,551 downwards.
TGAACTCTGCAGAGCGGATATCGGTCTTGGAAAAATCATCTCCTTTGTACAGCAATGCTTCCCCGGCATATTTCGCCAGAGCATACGAACAGCAATCGCCAATATTCAAGCCTGCAGGGTGACGACGTTTTCCATATGTTCTCCAGGCTACTCTGGCAATCTGGAATTGTTCTCCATTCATAGGAATGATATCAATTCCGGCCCGGTGAACTAGAAGGTCGAATTCGCGGCCTCCAGCCTCGCCCTTTTTGACTTCGATGACCACCCCCGTCTCCAAAGCCGTAAATGCACTGATGAGGCGTTTCGGGTCCCTCGCAATGGCTTTCGCAAAGATCTCGGCCTCTTTTTCTCTGAGAAGAACGGCGACCAACGCGGACGTGTCAATAACCATTAATCCGGAACCCCAAAGTCGTCGTAATCCAGGATCTCTTCCGGTGAGCGCGGATCCTGGTCCGGCAGCATACTGCACCGCTCGGAAATCTTCATAATTTCCTGAGCCGTATCGGAAACCATCCTGCGGCCCTTGAGCCGTTCGAGACGTTCTTCCAGGGCATGTATGATGGCCTGAGTGAGGTTCTCGCCGCTCTCAGCCGCCACTTCCCGTGCAAGCCGTTCAGCCCGTGCATTTCGAATACTGATCGCCATCCCGACATCCCCGTCCCGTTATGATTGTATAGAATATATAACACTATATATACTCTCGACGTCCTTTGTCAACGATACGCCCTCACGATGAGGTTTCATCCTTTTCGGGTCAATGCCTTTCGTTGATCGAAGGCAAACTTGACGTTATGATGCCCATTCGATACCGTCTTCCTTTAGGAGGTACCGTATAACAAATGAAACCCACACCGCGTAATCTCGTCATGGCCGCCTTATTCGGAGGGCGGAAGTCCGTGCGTCCGCCCGTGGGAAATCCCACTTCCATTGTGTGTCACGGACTCATGGAAGCCGCGGGGGCGGGATTTCCGGAAGCCCACCTGGATCCGCGCGCCATGGCCGATCTGGCGTTAGCCGGACATGAAGTCATCGGATTCGACACCATCATGCCGGAGTTCAGTGTCCAACAGGAAGCGGCCGCCCTTGGGTGCACCGTGGACTGGGGTCACCGGAACATGATGCCCAATGTCAAAGACGCGCCCCACCCCGATCTTTCACCCGTCGATATACCGGATCATCTTCTCGAGAAACCGTCCATGCGGGTGGTCCTGGACGCGCTTTCCCTGCTCCGGAGGGAAGCTGGTGACCGCGCCGCCATTGTAGGCAAAGTCATGGGTCCATGGACACTGTCCTATCACCTCACCGGTGTCGAACGCTTCCTGTTGTACGTGGGCAAATCCGGCCGGAACCCCGAGTTGAAGGATCGGCTGAAACACACTCTGGATCGGCTTGCGCCCGTTACCATTGCCTTTGCCAGGGCACAGTTTCAGGCCGGAGCGGACGTGGTCGTAGTGGCGGACCACGCCACGGGAGACCTCGTGGGGCCGCACCATTACCAAGAATATCTACTTCCGTTGCACAAAATGATCACGTCGGAAATCGGTGGACCGTTGATCCTGCATGTGTGCGGGAACTGTGCGGACCGCCTCGAACTATTTGCCGAAGCGGGATTTGACGCCTACCATTTCGAACAGCAGATCGACGCCGTAGAGGCCGTGCGCAGAGTGGGAAACCGGATGTCCCTGGTGGGAAACATCGACAACGCCAATGTGTTGTTCCAAGGCTCCCCGGAAGACGTCTACCGACAGGCCCGCTACGCCATCGAGGCGGGCGTTTCCATCATCGGCCCCGAATGCGCCATACCGCTGGAAACCCCCGTCGAGAATCTCAAGGCCATCGTCGAGGCGGCGCGTCAGGGATACTAAGGATAACCCGCGAAAGAGTCTTTTTGTTACACCGCACCCACTCTGCTTCCGCCGGGGGAAAACGTTTTCCCGGTTTGCCGACCTGGTCACCCATTTCCATCCTCCGATCCTCTCCCAGGGCGGTTCCTCTTTCCCGGTTGCAGCTGCAAGCGCCGTTCGAGGCGGGCGCGCGGCTCGTTGGGATACGCCCTGACCGGCGGTTGTTCCTTCTTTCTCGACTGTACGCAGAGGGAGCGCCGGCGGTGCGGCTTCCGGATCGGCCAACATAGTCACCATTTCTTCTGTACATTATTTTTTACATTAAATTAGGTACTTATTTATCTTGACAACGCTTCATGTCTTCATGTAATCTGTAGATAATCAAATCATGATATGGCCAAACCCGTCGTGAGACGGGGACGGAAAGCCACGGGTCTCATATGTTCCTGAAGAGATAGCCGGGTTGCCTTGATTAGGGTGACTCGGCGTTTGTTTTTGGGAGGGGCTTTCATTCACGTTTGATCGATTCAACGGGGCGGATGCGCCGCTCCGGCGGCAACCCGCTTCAAACCGGGTAAGGAGGTTTTTATGAGAAAAAGTTTGGGTTTCCTGTTGGTAGGTTTGTTTGTTTTTTCCATGACCGGGTGGGCTTTCGCTACCACTTATACGTTCAACCCATCCCCCAGTGCGGATCTTTGGGACCTAGATCATGAAAAATACTATACCTGGGGTATAAACTGGTCGATACCGGATGGTGAAATCATCGAAAGCGCTTCCCTGTTTTTCGATAACATCCGAAACTTTGACTCGGGACCGAATGATCTATGGGTCCATTTGTTGGATTCAGCAGCGGCAGGAGTAGTGGTTGGAACGGACAATCAAGGCGGAGGCGATTACTTCTCCGGTCAGGGGATACTCTTGAACCACTGGCAGAACCTGCCGGCCACGGCTCACGACATTACTTATGATTTCACTGCCGGCCAACTTGCCGACCTGAACGCCTTTTTCGCGGATGGAAACGCCGGCCTTGGTTTCGACCCGGATTGTCATTTTTACAACAGTGGGATCACGTTAACGATCGAGACGGCTCAGGTCCCGATCCCGGCTGCCCTATGGCTTCTGGGCTCCGGGCTGCTGGGTCTGATCGGTATCAGACGCACAAAAAACAGGTAGAAGCAGCTACCTTTAGCAGAAGGGCGAAAAACGGGAGGTTCAACGTAAGGTTCCACGGACCGTTATGTTGAGCCTCCATGCGTAGCAGCGTCATTCCATCCTCTCGAAATCAAGTGAGCGGATCGATTGGGACAATGGTCTCGGAAGGAGATTCCTTTCCGTTTGCCGGGTTTCACCCTACAGATCAACCTGCATTCGGATCGTTGATAAGATTTCCGAAGATAACGTTCCACTCATCCAGCTCAGATATCGCTACTAACGTCCATCGACCGGAGATCTGACGGCCGTGTACCACGAACCCCTCACTCATCCGACTCAGAAGCCGGGAACCGCACGAGTCATTTGGCGTCCCTTGCCCTATCCAGTAGCTCCCTGATGATCTTAGCCAACTTTGACTTATCCACGGGCTTTATCAGAACAGCGTCGATCTTCATATCTGCTTGTCCGGGGCCTTTCAACTTTTCACTGAATCCAGTGCACAGAATCACCGGAATCTCGGGCCGGATCGCTTTGACGGCCCGGGCCAGCCTGTCGCCGGTCATGCCCGGCATGGTCATGTCCGTGATCACCAAGTCGAAGTCATCCGAGGCCGCACGAAAAACGTCCAGCGCTTCGACACTGCTGTCTGTGGCGGTAACGGCGTAACCCATGCGCTCGAGGCTTTGCTTCTGCATCCTCACAATGGACGATTCGTCATCCACAAAAAGAATATGTTCCGTGCCTATCGGCATTTTTTCCGTCAGGGAGACGTTTGATTCGGTTTCAAGTTTACTCTCCAAAGGAAGATACACATTAAATGTGGTCCCTTTGCCTACCTCGCTATATACCGTAATATGCCCGCGATGAGCCTTGACAATCCCCCGCACCACGGCGAGCCCGAGCCCGGACCCCTGATCCGTGCTCTTGGTTGAAAAATAGGGGTCGAAAATGTAATTGATGTGCTCTTTTCTGATCCCATGCCCGGTATCGCTAACCGACAATCTTACATAAGAACCCGGCTCCAGTTCCGGATAATGGTGCTTAATGCGTCCATCGAAGCGAATGGATTCGACGGTGATTCCCATTACGCCTCCGTTCTCCGCCATGGCATGAGAGGCGTTGGTGGCAAGGTTGATGATGACCTGATGGATCTGAGTCGGATCACCGTTCACAGTCAACCGCTTCTCGCTGAGGTTGGTTTCTATTCGAATCGACGTGGGTATGGTCGCACGCAGCATGTTCATCACTTCTTTGACGAGTGAGCAGATATTGATAGGCTTGCTTTCGTCCTTGCTCTGACGAGTAAAAGTAAGGATCTGCTTAACAAGATCTCTGGCCCTGAGGGCGGCAACGAGGACTTCTGAAAGATTTTGATACAGTTCCGTTCCTTCTTGGACGTCATCCAGGGAAAGCTCGGTGAATCCTATAATGGACGAGAGAATGTTGTTGAAATCATGGGCAATTCCTCCGGCCAGAGTGCCGATGGCCTCGTGTTTCTGCGCCAGGTAAAGCTGACTTTCATATTTTTTCCGCTCTTCCTCATCTTTTTTCCGGCCGGTGATGTCCCGGCATACGCAGAACACCAGCTTCCCATCGGCGAACCGCGCTGCATTGGTGCTGATCTCGACGTCGATAAGGCTGCCGTCTTTGCGGCGGTTACGTGTCTCGAAGTGATCGCCGGAGGCATCGACCGCGCGAACCATCTCCATCAATTGATCCCTCGTCCATTGAACGTCCCAGTCCCAAACGTGGAGCTGATGCATTTCCTCCATGGAGTAGCCGAGCATGCCGGCATATTGGCGGTTCGACTCGTATACCTTGCCGTTCTGATCGATGACTACGATCCCGTCTCTGGACTGTTCGAACAGAACACGCCGCCGCATGGCTTCGTCCTTCAACGCCTCCTCCGCCTCCTTGCGCTCGGTGATGTCCTGAAATGTCCCCCGGAGTTTGATGCATTCGCCGTCATCAAACACGGGCTCCCCGGTTGCCCGGCACCATAGACGCTTTCCTTTGGCCGTGTTTACCCTCAACTCGAGGTCAAAGGGTTCACCTTCTCTCACGCATTTCCGATAGGCCTCCTTGACCATACCCCGGTCTTCAGGAGCATAGTAGTCCAGGTGTTTGTTCGGGCTCGGCGGGGAATCTCCTTCAATCTCAATGATGTCATAGAGGGCTTGAGTCCAGACGGCCTTGCCCGTTTTCAGATCATTCACCCATCCACCGATTTTGGCCATCCGTCCGGTATCGTTGAGTATTTTTTCACTCTCTCGAAGGGCGGCTTCCGCTTCTTTGCGCTGGGTGATGTCTTCGGCAATTGCAGTGTGATAATCCGGCTCCTGACCCGGGGCCCACATGGGCGACACCGTCAGATTCACCCACACAACCGATCCGTCTTTACGGAAGTAACGCTTCTCCTTCGAGAATTCTCGGATCTCCCCCTTTAGCAGCAGTCTGATGTTTTCAAGGTCCGCATCGAGATCGTCCGGGTGCGTGATCTCCGGAAACGTTTTTTGCATCATTTCTTCCAGGCTGTATCCAAGAATATCGCAATAGCGCCGATTGATTCGCACGAATCGGCCCGTTCTGGACTCGATCTGTGCAACGCCCACGGCGGCCTGCTCAAACACCGTCCGGAAGCGGGTCTCGCTTTCCTTAAGCTCAAGTTCCGCTTTCTTTCGGTCTGTGATATCCGTAAACATGGCAAAAGCGCCGTTGAACCGGTTGCTTTCGTCAAACATCGGCGTGGCGGATACATTTGACCAAAGCGTGCTCCCATCCTTTCTTCGAAATCTCCGTTCGTAGGTATCCGATTTCCCGCTGCGACGATCGGCCATCTTTGTCGCATGATCCGCCAAATCTTCCTCAAATAAGAAATTCGTCACGGGCCTCCCGATGATTTCACTCTCATCGTACCCGAAGAACTCCTCCAAAATGTGGTTCACGTACGTCACTCTGAATTGGGCGTCAAAGGTCCAAATGCCTACATTGGCCGTTTCAACGATTCGACGGTATCTCGCTTCGCTCTCCTTCAACCGGTTTTCCATCTGTTTTCGTTCATCCTGTCGGGCCAACAGTTTTCCGAAAAGAGCGGTGGCAAGAGGAAAAATCACTAATACAGGCAGGCTGATATCAGAAAGCACGCTCCGTACAGCGGACTCTGGCAGCGCAACGGTCCAGAAAAGCATGACGACATGGACTGCAAGACCGAGGAGAAGCAACTCGGCAAAAGACAGATCGCTTGGCTTTTTCCTGTTGAAGTGTCTCCACGCCAGGCCGATGCCCCCTGAGCTGAATATAACGGCAATACCCATCCACATGCCGGCTCCCCCGAGATGCCATCGGAAGGCGCCGGTCAAAAGCATCGCCGTCAGCGTCGGAACGGTTCCAAAGAACAGGCCGGATATGCAAAGCAACACCGATCGGGTGTCGAACACGATTCCCTGCGTGAATTTCAAGGAGGTCAGCATCACCACAATGCCGATGGCGCCCAGTACGATCCCGGTAAGGATCTGATCCGTTGCCGGATTCCTTCCCAACCGCCTCAGGAGAACGGTATCGTAGAACAGCACCAAGGCCAGAAGTAGGGCCGTATTATTGATAAGTCCGATGAAGGTTGATGACGTCAACGATAATTCCAAAAAAATGGGATAGTTGCCAACGGCGGCTCCGCCTTTATAGATGCCGCCCTCGACTCCTCTTCTGATCCATCGGCGCTTTGATCGAAAACCTTAATACCTCCGCGTCCACCTCGCCGGGAACGTGAGCCCAGTAAAGCAAAACCGGCTCCCCGTAGTCGTGAGTGGACATACAGTTTTTCGACCCTCGAAATACACTCTCAACACCATTTTATTCCGTTTCAGGGGGCATAAAATGTCTTCTAATCGTCGGCTCTAAATCACTGTACAAGATCTTTTGAAATCGTTCTTCCCGGACGCTTCCCAAGGAATCCGGAAAGAACGCGTTGCTCCTTTTTCTGAGGATAGGACTTTGCACTTGGATATTCAACGTGTTGCAGCACTGAAAAGCGGGGGCGAATCACGGGTGAAAACTTGAGGAAGCAACCCAGAGCGCCCCGGGACGACATGCATTCCCCTACCGGGCTTTCTGCACGGGAACAACCGACCCGATCGATTGCCTGCCTCGGCAGTCTGTGAAAACATCCGCATCACGACTTAGGAATTCATTTTTACCCGGAATCCGTCAAGGTTCAGTTTAATTAAAAGGGAGCAGTGGTGAACCTGTTTGACGAAGCGACTCATTGGATCTCCACAGGATTCGAAATGCTCGGGATAGGCATTATCGTGTCAGGCGCCATGATCGCAAGCACGCTATTCCTCATTGAATGGAAAAAAAGGAACCTCTTGGGCGGCAAGACGAAGATGACGTTGAGGCATTCGGCTAGTGAGCCCATTGATGAAAAGATGCTCAGGGATATGGAACAAGGGTGGAACGAATCGTTCGATTCCGAACCGGGTAAAACCTATACGAGGAGATTGTAATGAGCAAAGCAGCGAAAGAAGAAAAAAAAATGGACATGCAGGCAATGATGGAGGTCTACATGAAGCTCGGAACTCCGGGCGCTCCCCATAAGCTTTTGGCGAGCATGGCGGGAAGTTGGACCACCCGAAGCAAAATGTGCATGGATCCCGATAAGCCCCCCATGGAATCCACCGGATCGAGCGAGCAGAAAATGATCCTGGGCGGACGTTACCTGCAGCAGGAGTTTACCGGCGATATGATGGGAAGTCCGTTCACCGGCCTCGGCTTCGCCGCGTATGACAACCACACCAAGAAGTATGTGTCCACATGGATGGATTCCATGAGTACCGGCATCTTCTTCTTCGAAGGGACGGCCGGCGCGGATGGTAAGACGATTACCCAGGAAAGTGATTACGACGATCCCGTTAAGGGTCCCATGAAGTATCGTTCCGTGACCCGGATCGTGAACGCCAATACCTTCGAGTTCCAAATGTACGGCATCGACAAGACCGGCAAGGAAGAGAAGATGATGGAGATCAGCTACATCCGGAAGTAACGAGAAGGGATGGTCCGTTATTCAGAGGGGCCCGTCCTCCGACACAAAGAGCGCACAGAAGAAGCACGGACCCATCCCCCTGAATGGATACAAGAAGAGGTTAACCGGACTCATCCGCCGATTAACCTCCGTTTTTTTTCAGTAACGTCCCCAACCTCGCTGAGAGGGTCAGGGCCCCTAGTACTCCTGCGCCCAGGTAACAAAGGCTTCCGACCCCAGGTTGACTGTCTGGATCAGCCAATCCCGACCTACTGAACAAAGGCCTGGGTCGTGGCCACCAGCCTGGGCGCCTTTCCGGCAACATCATACTGTCCCAGGAAACGGGTGGTCAGTTCGGTTCCATCCTGCCTCAAGTTCTCTGCAAACGGATAGGACACGGCCTGATAGAGGAGCTCGGCCACAACGGTCAACCGCCCGGCGCTTCCCGATACATCCACCTGATATGTGACCCGGTCCTGTCCGGCCGTGAAATTCCCGTCATCCGCGGCCTGGCCCCATGCGGCCACGTCCACTGGAGCGGACAACTTGTCAAACCCTACGGGCAACAACCGGTTGTCCTTCGCATAGGAATAGGCTCTAAGCAGCGTATAAGTGACGCGGCCGGAGCTGTCGAGCATAATGGGCTCGTAGATCTGGACCTCGTCCACTGAGGTGATGAGGTCGTAATGAGGTTCGTACGCATCAGGGTCCGCATCGGCGTCGTTTCCGGCGATACTCCCATTCGTTTGGGGAGCGCCCGACTCGAAGAGGACCCGGCCCGCCCCGTCCTTCACCGTGACGTGCAGCCAAGAACGCCTGGCCGGAATTCCGCTGGGAAACTTATGGCCCGATCGGTTTTCAACGGTTAGGTTCAACGTCAGGAGGCCTTGCTCAACGGACGCCGAATCGATGACAACCGTGGCGGTCTTCCCCTGCAATTGCGCATCGGTCCTGGCTATGGTCGCGTCCAGGTGCGAAGCGTCTGCCGTCACACCCAGTGCAGCGCTGTTCGCCTTGAGGAGATTCACCATGAAAGCGTTCCCGCCGACAAAATGATGCTGCCCGAAGGGACTGCGCGGGGAAAGCCGTCTCGGCCGATTGCTGATGACCACGGATCCGTTGGCGTCAGGCATATGGCAGTCCTGACAGGTCTTGACGGTCAGGCCTCCGGCGCCCTGGACTGCATGCTCCCATTCGAGAAACGTGGTCTGCTCCGGGAACTCGCCGAGGACGTTCCCACCGGCGTCCACCGACGGTGTAAAGAGGGTGTGACAACTGCCGCAAAGGGCCGAATCGATCGCCTGGGTCCCGGCCGTAGGCGAAAACCCGGAGTGCATCTCCATAGGGTTCTTGAAAGGATTGTTATAGGGACCGAAAGCAAGGCGATATGGAGGCGAGCTGAGCGTATCGATGATATAAAGACCGGTGAAACTGTCAATCGTACCGAGATTTTCCTCCTGCACTTGATGACAGAGGGTGCAGGACACGCCGTCCATGGCGGCCGTATGGAGGGGGTGATTCGCGTTCAGGAATCCGGGGGAGAGCACGCTCACTTCCGTCCCGTCCGTCATCGCCTGATAGCGCGCCATACCCATATGGCAGCGGGAGCATTTTTCTTCAATTACCGCTTTGAGAGCCGGGTTGCGACTGATTTCCGAGCTGATCTTCGCCTGCCACAGGGGATCTTTGGATGAGTTGCCCATCATGGTGGATCTCCAGTGGGCGTCGATGGATACGTTTTGTCCGGCACTATCCGTGAGTCCGCTGTGGCACAAAGCACACACGCCGGAACCGACAAAATCCGCGGTCTGGAAGGTGCTCAGGGTCGTACTCATCATGCCTCCCCCTCCTCCTCCACCCCCACCGCCGTGTCTTCCACCAACGGCTTGACCGGATAAGGCAAAAACGACTCCAATAGAGCAAATCACAAACAGCATCCCCACACGAACCTGGTTCCTTCCCATTACTCTTTCCTTCATTCCGTACCCCCTTTTGCGGGTTTCTGACTTCCGGAGCCGGCGGGACGGCTCCATTACTTGGCCATCGCCTTCTCTTGAGCATAACCCTTGTTTCCCCTCCTTGACCATGCGGTGAACACCCTATTTGGGGCGGCTGTTACCCTAGCCTGGGCAAGCACGAGCTCATCGGATCAGGAACGGCTTGACTTTGATTCAGTTCGGTCACCTAAATGGATGTAACGCACCACGGAGATCAGTCCGGGATTGTCGCCGCCGTCCGGCAATCCACCCGAACAAATCGCAAGAGAGGCGCCTTGTGGATTTGAATCATCCTTATGAAAAACTGGGTTTGTTCTGCTTAGAACGGACAGGGACAATTTGGATCGCTTTGAGCGCCACGGGATGTCTGGTTTGAACTATTCCACCTCGGAGGTTTCCCATCAGCAGCAGCTGTTGCAACGAGTGTAACGACTGAATTGCACACCGACTCCACGGTCTCCGAACTATTTCCCGGATACAGCGGAATGACGGCTGGTCGAGGCTGAGCCAACGGAGCAAATCTTCTCTTGGCTCAAGTTGATCTTGTGTGACGGTTACTCGGCTTCGAAATCAGAATCTCGAGCCTCCCCCGAACGATACAGATTCATTCACATATTTGCTATTCCGTTTGAAATCTGCACGGAATTCATGATTTTTAAATATTTCGTGCTTATTTTAAATAAAGATAGTACAATTGCACTCATGCTGGCACATGTGCGATGGATAGACGAGATCCGGGTGTGAATTTCCAACAAATCACCCTCAAACTAGTTTCAGAAAAGAGAGACGCAGGATATAACAGCGGTACCTTCGGAAATCCGGATCAGGGCTGGAATAATCGTTTCAGTGAGGCTCGCCCCCACACTGACAAGCGGTGAAGTGGACATTAGGGAGGTGATGGCGATAGACGCGGCGGAAAGCGCCGCCGGCAAAACACATTCAGGCTTCCTCTAATTTTGCTTCCGGTCGCAACTTCGCTCCGCCGACCTGTTTCCCACCGAACTGCATGCCACCAAAATCGCTGAACCGGTGATGGCGTCATACCGTTCTTCTGAAGATCGCTCGACGAAGCTGTTTTTTGACGATGACGAACTGCTTGTCGTTAACCGACAATCACGGCAATATTACGCGTACACTTACAAAGCCTTGCCCTGTCCACCGTTACTTTTTCTTCCAAGCCCATGGTAATGGTAAACATCGACAAGGAATATTAGGAGGAAACATGGCGAATCTATTAAAATTCGAAGTCGGACTCATGTATGAAAATATGAAAGGCATTTACGAGGTCATTTCAATTGACGACGACTCAATGTTAATTCGATGGAAAGATGGAAACGAGATCGTCACGACCGTAGATCTGCAGAGCAGAATAATTGAAAGAATGACGCGGGAAAAAGAGTCCGAGAAGCAGGAAAAAGATGAAAAACAACAAAAGCGTAAAGAACATAAGAAGAAAGGAAGTGCAGGATTCTCCGGATTCAAATCCGCGGACTTTAAGGATACTTCCAAGGATACGGATTGGCGGCGTCAAGACAATATCGGCAGCGCTGTGATTAAGCAACTCCGTACCGGGAGAACAGCTTTTAGCTCACGGGCGATTTTGAGGCAGCCCGAAGTTCACTGGATGGATGGGAAACGACACAACCGACAGGGCTCTAATTACGGCATCGGTTTTTTTGCTCGGGTCGATCAGAAGAGTCTGTATTACGGCATCCATATTCAGCGTTCAGCTGCCGATAGAAGGGATGAATTGGAAGGCTGGAATCCTTTCAAGATCTGGCTGGCCAGAAAGGAAAATGAAAACTGGCTGAAACAGATCGTTGTGGCCCATGACCTTATAATCCACGATGCTTCGATGAAAAGCTTCACCCATGATATCACGGTCCATGACAAGGATTGGGAGTTGAAGAGCGATAAAATACAGAACAAGATCGAGTCCCTATCCTCCTTTTTGGCGGCATTATCCGATTCAAGACAGATCGATCTTAGAATTCAGAAGGTGACGAGCAAAGAGGAAACGCTGGCCAAAGGAGAAAATATTGTGGAGGAGATATCAACCCTGTTCAATCGTTTGATGCCTCTTTACGAATTGGCTAGCGTCCCCGTCGACGCGAAATGAGGTCTCGCGCTTCCGACCGGGAACCTTTATGGAAATGTCGCCAAGGGCCCTCGTCGAATGCGCATTTAATTGGACGCAATTACGGACGCCTTCGATAGCATAGTTGGCTGGACAATCGCTTTAAACCTCTTCACACACGTTCCGGCTCAAGGGGTCCCCGCGGATGACGATGGGGATCTTGCGGGCCGTTGACGCCTTGTCGGTAAACGAGCCTCTTGAGTAAACTCCCACATAGATAGCCCCATAGGTCGAGACAGGAGTGCTGAGGGAAAAGAGGGATAGGGAAAGATACGTCGGGGCCCTCGGACTAACTCGAAGGAACGGCGATTTTGCGTTTTTCCTCGTCCGGGTGTTGGCGGTAGAAGATGGCTGTGTGACCGATCATACCCACCATTTGGCAGTCATGGGTCTCCTCGATAATGCCGGAGATCTCCGTCTTGTTTTCCTTGTCCTTGAAGTCGATGTATTTCACCTTGATGAGTTCATGGGCCGTCAATGCATCGTTTATGGAGCGGTCCAACCCCTCGGTAAGCCCTTTCTTACCGATAAAGACCACCGGTTTCATGTCGTGGGCGATACCTCTCAGGTATTTCCTCTGAAATCCCTGCAATTTGTTCGTTTTGGTTTCCATTTTTCATCTCACCATAGTTCTATACCGAATTGATATGCATTGCCCGAAAAGGGAAAGGCACGTATGGCACAAAAACGCGACCTCGTCAACGTATTTGGAGTGCAAAACCCACGTTGCGCGGGCTTTCAGCAATTGTGCTGAAATCTTCCACCTTATATGTTTTCCCATCCGTGGCCGCTATGAAAAGGGGGGACGGGGTTGAATTTGCGCGTTTCTTTGTTTCATCGTCTATGAAATGGAAACTTCATGCCGCTAAAAGCACGCATGGACGCGCCGGGGGCGTTGCATCACATCATCTGCCGAGTGATGGAACGAAGACATAATGGGGACGCCCATGCTATCTCTCTTCCCAAGTTTCACTTGGGAACGAAAGCGAAAAAACCGGCGGTCAGCAGGGCTGTAAGCAGAGGCAGACAGATCGCTTCGGATAATATATTGTCCCTTGAAGAATAGAAACGCACAAAATCAACCCCGTCCCCAAGCCCACCTTGAAGAATAGAAACGCACAAAATCAACCCCGTCCCCAAGCCCACACATGGCGGGCAGGAGATTCCGGTAGGTCCGGGATTGGACGTTTCGACCCATGTAAATATCCTGGGGAGTTTTTCCGGGCCGTAATGGATTAACGCACGGCGGCGATTCTCGATGGCTCTATCGAGTCGCCGCGAATAGACAGCCCCAAAACCATCTTGGCCAAAGCGAGATGGGCAGATAAATTCTATATAAAAGCATGCACTTAATTAGGATCATGGACATCAAGCTCCAAGAGTAGACTTGATTACCTTTCATGCCCGTCCCACGCACTCAATCTCTCTCCAACGCCTCCCTCACTTTGGAGGCTAAGGTCTGGACCGAAAAGGGTTTTTGGATGAAATGAACCCCTTCCTCCAAGACACCGCGGTGAGCGATGACATTGTCGGTGTAGCCGGACATATACAGCACCTTCAGGTCCGGATGCTTCTCAACGCACCTGTTGTACAGCTCCCTTCCGTTCATTCCGGGCATGACAACGTCGGTCAACAACAGGTTCACCGCGCCGTTGTGCCCTTCCAACACCAGAAGCGCCTCGGCGCTGTGCTTTGCCACCAGCACCGCATAGCCCTGCCGCGTGAGTATGGCGTTAGCCAGGACGCGGACCTGCTCTTCATCCTCAACCAGCAGAACGGTTTCAGAGCCTCTTAGATCCGTGGTCGTCTTCTTGCCGGTGCTCTCTCCGATGTCCGCTTTCTCGGCAACGGGCAGGTAGATCTTGAAAGTAGTTCCGTTGCCGGGTTCGCTGTAAATCCAGATATTGCCGCCGTGCTGTTTTACGATGCCGTAAACCGTGGCCAAGCCCAGACCCGTCCCCCGCTCGCCCTTCGTGGAAAAGAAAGGCTCGAAAATACGACGGCGGGTCTCGGCATCCATGCCGCATCCGGTATCACTAAAGGCCAGTCTGACGTACCGTCCGGGTTCCACGTCCGGATGCGTTGCCGCATATGCTTCATCCAGGTCTGTCACCGCGGTCTCGATAGTCAGCTTACCGCCGCCCGGCATGGCGTCAGCGGCGTTGACCGCCAGGTTCATGATCACTTGCTCGATCTGGCCGACATCCGCCATGACCGCGGGGATCTCGGGCGACGAAATCACCTGTATCCCGATGTCTTCAGGAATGGTGCGGCGCAGTAGTTTTTCAAAGCCCTCGATCGTCTGGTTGATGTTCACCGATTTGAATTCCAGGGTCTGCTTGCGGCTGAAGGCCAGCAGCTGACGCACCAGGTCCCGGGCGCGAATTCCAGCCCGCAGTATTTCACCTACCGACTCACGGCGCACGTCATGTTTACCCAGGTCTTCCAGTAACATTTCGCTGTAGCCCAGGATGGGGGAAAGCAAGTTGTTCAAATCATGCGCCACGCCCCCGGCCAGGCGGCCGATGGACTCCATTTTCTGGGCATGAAGCAGTTGATCCCGCAGTTTTTCCCTCTCGGCCTCCAGCCGCATGGACTCCGAGATGTCACGCACGGTGGCCTGCAACAGGGTCCTGCCGTTCAGCTCGAACCGGGTCAGCAGAACCGTCGCGGGAAACTCCTCACCGTCCAGGCGCTTGTGCCTCCACTCGAAGAAATGCGAACCGTCTCGCATGGCCGTGTCGATCATTTCTCCCGCCTTTTCATACGACAGGATGCCGTCGGCCTGGCGCTCCGGCGAATACTCCCAGGGCGCCCTGGAAATGAAATCGTTCTCGTCGCAAGCACGGAACAACCTGATGGCGGAAGCATTGCCACTGGTGTACTTCCACGAAGGCGGCGCCAAGGTCATGATGGGGTCGTGGGAACTCTCGAACAGGAGACGATACTTCTCCTCGCTTTCCCGAAGCGCTTCCTCGGCCTGTTTGCGCTCGGTGATGTCCGCCACTATGTGAACGATACCGGTGAGTCGGCCGTCCTCGCCGAGGATGGGATCCGCGACGAGGTCGAGCCAGCGGTCGTTGACCGGGATCTGCCAGGTCTCACGCCGCAGCGAGCGGCTCGCGCGTAGGGCGGGACATTGGGTGGGCGGCTGGTCAAACCCGTGAACGACCCGGTGGACCGCCTGGCCGATGATATCGTCCAAAGGCTTGCCCACAATCTCGCGAAAGGCGTTGTTGCACCGCAGGATCTTCCGGTCCACATCCAACAGCGCCACTCCGTCGCGCACGGCATCGAAAGTCGCGCGCCATTCTTGCGTTGTGCGTTTCAGCTCGTCCTGCGCCTCGCGCTCAGCCAGTTGGAGGCGCTTCTTCTCCAACGCGGCTCTAACCGCGCGCGGCAGACGCGCGAGATGGTCCTTGTTGACATAGTCGTCCGCTCCACGCTTTATGCATTCAACCGCGGTCTGCTCGTCGATGGAAACGGTGACCATCACAAACGGCAGGTCCGGCGCGCGTTGGTTCCGGATCTCGAGCGCCTCCAAGCCGCTGAACTGCGGCATGGTATAGTCAGAAAGGATGATATCGGGTCCGAAGACGTCCAGTTCCCGGAGCATGTCCTGCCGGGTTTCGATTACCCGCTCCTCGCACGAGATCCCCGCCCGCCGCAACAGGCGCATGGCCAGCTCGGCGTCACTGGGAACGTCCTCGAGGAACAAGACACGTAACGATTGTGGATGGGTATTCATTCGCGGTTCCTTATTGCGCGCGTTGTGCCTATGAGGACATGGTTCGGCCGATAATTTCCAACCGTCGTCCGTGCCGAATAGGAACGAGCGCCTGGGGGTGACAGCAATGATCGGGGAATGCGGGGGACACCGTGCCTATTTTCCCCTGGCCTTGGCCCTTCTTCCGGGAATTCGAGTCCTTAGCGTACGGCCGAAACATGCCCTTTAATCAATCGAAGAGGCGCGCGCTTCGTCAGGGCAGTCCGCCCGCGACATTGCAATTGCTTCGCTTTTTCTTCAATCACGCCCGCACCGGGAAATCGGTTCCTATGCGGGTCCATTTCCAGAGGCGCTGTATCCCCAACCCGGTCGCTTCCTTTTCCAGAGAGATGAGCGCCCCACTGTTCCACACGTACGATCCCGGATACTACACAATCCCGGCTTGCATTTGTGTCCGGAGACCCCCTTGCTTATCATGAAACCGGGCTCTGAGCTCCTACCCATTTTAACTCCATCCGCGTGCGCTTGGCAATATGACGGGTTTCCGTCATAGGCTGCGTCTGCGGGATCTCCGGGAATGCCGTGAGAAAAAGGGGGACGGGGTTGAATTTGCGCGTTTCTTTGTTTCATCATCTATGACATAGAAACCTCATGCCACGAAAAGCACGCATTGATGCGTCGGGGGCGTTGCATCACATCATCCGCCGAGTGATGGAACGAAGACATAATGGGGACGCCCATGTTATCCCTCGTTCTCAAGTGGAACTTCATCCCTCGTTCCCAAGTTTCACTTGGGAACGAGGGCGAAAAAATCGGCGTTCAGCCGGGCGGTCAGCAGAGGCAGACAGATTGCCTCGGATCATGCATTGTACATTGAAGAATAGAAACGCACAAAATCAACCCCGTCCCCAAGCCCACATTGGACTTCGGTCACGGGCGCGGCTTCGGCGGGGGCTGTCTCTTGATGTTCGAAGAGACGCCGCGGAGCTTGAGCGAAGCTCTCCCCATGGCGCCAAGAGCATATTACCGTTTCATTACGGAGGAAACCATTCATGCCGGCGATAATGCCCTTGAACTTCTCCCTAAGGCCGCACAGAATCACTGTTTATCCCCCAGGTGGACACCCGGTGCCTTAACGACAATTATGCGAAGGCACTGGGCAGATACGTGAAAAAAGGCTATAAAGGAGTGAAGATCCTGTTCGTTCCTGAACCGGACGATTCCATCGGAATTGCGGGCGGAGAATACGGCCCCGGCGGGAGTGTGCGTGCGTCCGAACAGGTGACGGCCGATTCGATGAACGAGTGCGAACGCCCTCGATTGCCCGTCTTATTTCACAGGGAAAGGAGTAGAAATGAATCCAGCCAATGCAATTTCAACCCCTTTACGGTATCTTGACAAGGCCCTGAATGGCCTGCGCGAGCTTGGTCTGATGCCTGAAAAGCCGGACGAGATGCCGGTCGTCGCTTTGATCAACCGGATCAGCGACCTGGACGAGGAAAAAACCATTGCCATCGCCCGCACCCTCGGCAACACCACGGTCTTCAACGAAGTGGTGCGCGAGCAGATTACAGCCATGAACGTGGGCGAGCGTTTTGAAATCATTACCAATGCCTTTAACAGCATCCGCGACGACGCCAAGTCCATGGTCGAACAGCTCGGCGACGGCAAAATCGACACCATGGAGCAGCTCTCCAACTTCTGGATGAAGGTCACCCGGGGGGATATTCCCAGCCGTTTTCGTAAAATCAAGAAGACCTACCTGGAGGTGTCGGCCGACACCAGGGACCAGATGACGCGCGAGGCCCGGATCCTGGAGTCCTACCGGGATTTTCGGGGGGCGCTGAAAGAGTCCCAGGTCATGGCCTTCCAGGTGCTCAAAAAAGCCGAAACCGCCGTCGAGACGGCCAAGGCCCGCTTGGAAGAGGCCGCCAAAACTCTGGAAACCTACACCGGGCAAGACCGCGAGCAGATTGCGAGGCTGGAGCTCGCTCGCGACGAGCGCCTGCGCGAACTGCAGGAGGAAGACAAGCGCTACCAAATTGCCAAGGACCTGGCCGAGAACCTGTCGGTGAGCTACAACACCACCGAAGTGGTTATGGCGCGTCTGGCGCAGACCTCTGACGCCAAAGAACGCCTTTACTCCCAGGCAGTCTCTTTTTTCGGCACCAACGAGACGGTGTTTACGGCCTTAAACGCCTCTTTCACCAGCCTGCAAGGGCTGCACGAAAGCACCGAAACCTTGAATGCCATGAAGGAGGGTATCAACCGGAGCCTGGAGACTCTGGCTGACGTGGGCGGCCAGGTACAGGAGGAGGCGTTGCGTGCCGGTTTCGGGCCCACCACCAAGGCCGAAAGCGTTAAGAAACTACTCGACTCGGTGATCAATTTCCAGGAAAAGTCCCGCTCGCTGATTGCCGAAATGCGCGAATTGAGCACCCGCAACGAACAAGAGATCCGCCGGGCGGTGGAAGACGGCAAGCGGCGCATGGTGCAGTTGACCGTCGCCGGAAAGCAACTGAGCAATGAGTGACACCGGTCAAACTCGAAAGAGCGATCTCAACGAAGTCATGTTGGCCATGGATGTGGTGGACACGCTCCGGCACCAGCAGTCCGTTGTCGACCGGGAACTGGGGGCCGAGGACCACGACCGGGCCCTGATCGAAAAGATCCGCACTATTTACGCCGGACAGGGGCTCACGGTATCCGACGAGGTCATCGCCGACGGCGTGAGAGCCCTTCGGGAAGAGCGTTTTGCCTACCGACCCCCGCAACGGAGTTTCCAGCTGACCCTTGCCCGCTTGTACGTCAACCGGGGGCGTTGGGCTAAACGGGGAGCGCTGGTGATTGCCGCTATGCTGGCGATTTACCTGGTCTACCACTACGCCGTGGTGGCGCCGCAGAATCGCTCCCTGCAACAGCAGCAGCGAGCCCTGCAGGAACTCGAGGCCATGCCGGCAAAGCTGGCCGATCAGCGGGACCGGGTGCTGGCCGAGGCCCATGAGGATGCGGCCCGGAACCAGGCTGAAGCGCTTTACGAGGACGCCATGGCAAGCGTATCACGCCGGGATGTCGAGGCCGTGAACAAAGGGTATGCAGCCCTCGGGCAGCTTTACGCTCGGTTGATTCTGCAGTACCGGTTGCGCATCGTTTCCCGTCCGGGCGCGCCCAGCGGCGTATGGAGGGTCCCCCAGAACAACCCCAATGCGCGCAACTACTACATTATCGTCGAGGCCGTTACTACCGACGGCAAACTTCTTTCTCTGCCTGTCACCAGCGAAGAGGACGGGAAGACCTCTACCGTCGAGCAGTGGGGGTTGCGTGTCGAACCGGCCGTTTTCGAGCAGGTCAAACGCGACAAGTTAGACAACGGCATCATCGATCGCAATGTGTTCGGGCTCAAGAAACGCGGGTACTTGAACCCCCAGTATACGATCCCGACCACGGGCGGCGCCATTACCCAGTGGTAAACCCGCTTTGCGGATTTCGGCTCATGTGTTGAGGCCGTCAGGCGGGAAAAAAGATCGTCCGTACGGCCACGGACATCCGATCGCAGGCCTGCCGCCAATTGTCCCTTGTCATCAAATGCCCTTGTCTAGGAGGAGTTTCATAAAATGATCACCGGCAGAGACACGCTAAGGGAAATCGACAACCATGTGCTGCAGGCCCAGTCCCGGATTGCGGACGCCGACCGGGAGATGGACGACCTGACCTCGCAGTTAAACCGGTCGCGCATGGAAACGGCGGAGCAGTACCGGGACCTGGCCAAGTTCAGGCTCGATGAGATCAAAGCCGGTACTGTGACGGACCGCCTGAATAAGGCCCATTTGGCTATACCGGCTCTCATGGACCAGCACAAACAGGCTTTGGAAACGCTCGAAAAGGATATCGTTCAGGTGCAACAGCGCCTCGATATGTTGAATCGGCAGCGCGAGACCCGCTGCGATACACGTGACAGGGCCGCGGATGCCCTCCAGGAACGGCTCGAGAACAGCAAGTCGGCGCTGGAAAAGACCGAAGGCTATCGGCGCCAAGATGAAAAAACGGCCGCTGCCGTTCTATTAGCCCAGCGGGCGGATGAAAAAGCATCCCAGTCCGAGGCCGACCTGTCCAGCAAGGGCAAGCCTTACCAGGACGATGAGCTTTTTATGTACCTGTGGGCCCGCGGGTACCTCACGCCCGACTACGCGCACGGCGGTATTGTCCGCATGCTGGACGAATGGGTAGCCCGGCTCATCCGCTTCAAGGAAACGCGCGCCGACTACCACATGCTAAACGAACTTCCCCGGCGCTTAAGAGAGCATGCCACCCAGGCGGCCGAGGAGGCCGATCGCCAACGGCAATCCTTACTGGAAATGGAAAGACAGGCCGCCGAAAAGGACGGTGCGGTCCCATTGCAGGCTGCGCTGGGTACGGCGGAGAAACAGCTTCAGGAAGTCAATGAAGAGATTGAAACCGAGGAGAAGCGATACCGGGAACTGCTGCGCCAAAAGAACGACTTTGGCGCCGGAGAGGATGAATACACGCGAACGGCCGTCGCCATGATGGTCGACGAACTCGAGCGTGAAGACATCATCGCGCTGTTCGAGCAGGCCCGAAGCACACCCCGGCCCGCGGACGATGCCATCGTGATGCGCCTTCACCAACTGCAGCAGGCGCAAAAGACCTTAACCGACCGTATTTCCGAGCTAAAAAGAAATCTGGAGCAGCAGCGCAATGCGTTGGAAGAGCTTGCTGCACTTCGCGAAAAGTTCCGCCGCAGCAACTACGACGCCCGCCATTCCACTTTTCCCTCCAACCTCGGGTTGGGTATCCTGTTGGGAGAGATCCTGCGCGGCAGCCTGTCGTCGGGCGGCGCCTGGGACCGCATCGACCGCGCCCAAAAGTGGGATGTACCCCATGTCGGCCGATCCGGGCGTGGTTTTGGCGGCTTCGGTGGCGGCGGTTTTCGCGGCGGCGGCGGTTTCGGCGGTGGCGGTTTTCGCACCGGCGGCGGTTTTTAGGTCATGCGTATGAGGATGAACACCTGTGGGAAAGACGGGGATCGATTATGCCCCATTTCAGCTCATGGTCCCCGCTCAACGGTGATAGCGGGCGCCGGAAAATCGGGTTCTCCAAGGTACAACCACGGAGGGAATTCACCCTAAAGAATGTCAAGCAGCAAGGCCTGAGCCCGGTTTGCCCGCCCTGACGATACAATCAATCCGTTACGTAGTTGAGCGCCCTTGGGTGCGCCTACCAAGCTACGGCAGGGCAATGTCCAATAAGCCATGTTCTCGAGCTTTTTTGATGAACGAGCGGTCAAATGTCACGAATTTGTCCGCCTCGATACTTGAAGCCAGGTGGAGCGCATCGGCAAAATCAAAACCGAGTTCATACCATGAGATGGCCTGAACGACGGCCTGCTGATCTTCAACACGGACATTGGGAAGCCCTAACACTTTCTGGAAACCTCGACTAATGGCTTTCCCGTCGATTCCGTAGGCATGCCGTAATACCCACTCCGCTTCCAGCAGCACGGTTTTGGGAATCAGGATATCGTCGCTCTCGATTACCTTCGCCGCACGTTTTGCCTGACCCGGATCATCGTTGGTCAGCAATCGGACCAGGAGGTTCGTATCGACGGCAGTCATCTGCTCTCCTTAGCCCCTTTCGCTATGGCGGATTCCATATCCTTCAACGACTTCCTGGGACCCTCATAACCCACGCAGCCTATCGCTTCGTCGATTCTCGTCTGCTTATACGGTTTGATCGGCCTGAGCTTGATGCCGTCGCCTGTATTCTCAATGACGAACTCGAGCCCCGACTTCCAGCCGTGGAGTTCACGAATCGCTTTAGGGATAACGATCTGGCCCTTGTTGGACAACCGTGTCTTCTCCATAATCGCCTCCTCGTAGTTGGTAAGACTGGAGTAAGACGATTATAACTATTCTTTCCTTTTTCTGCAACGTTGAGTAAGGAATTCGGGATAGAAGCGACGGAGACGGAAACCGGAAAAGACCCGACCTCGAACGGATCGAGAAATTCGCCGGGTCTACGAATGGGGTGTTTTGATGATCTTCAGTGGCGACCGGCGCGCGATCATGGAACGAATCGGGGACATCCATGCTTTTAAACTTTATAAGAATTCATATTGCTTGATAGTAGAGGACCATGCCACGGAAAGCAGGAATAGAGGCGCCGGGGGGCGCTGCATCGTGTGATCGTCAGAGGGATCGAAAGACGGAAGATCTTCCGGTGCGATGACGATCGGTTGAATGTATCCCTCGTTCCCAAGTAGGGGCGGTTTATCCCTCGTTCCCAAGTTGCACTTGGGAACGCGTGTGTTACCGGGAGCATAGCTCTCACGGCGTTTCGTTCCCAAGCGGAACTTGAGAACGAGAACGGGTCGGTTCCCGGTGTCCGTGTCCATGAGCCGACTTCTCACCGGATAACAGGGTGGCTCGATTACGCCGACCACGCAAGGACTCCATAGCAGCGATCAGCAACATGAGAAGAGCCAAGAGGAGCCTTCATCCCTTTTCCACTGGGCTGTTCATGAATTGCGCTTACCCGCAACCGGGGTGGCAAGGAAACTTAAGTTAGGCGGATCGGCGGTCAGCAGGGCCGGCAGCAGAGCCGGACGGATCGCTTCGGATCATGCATGGTCCGTTGAAGAATAGAAACGCACAAAATCAACCCCGTCCCCCTTCATCCCAATTCGAATGAATAGTCGTGCAAAAAAAGTAGTAATGATGTATCTTAATCGTTGTCGGCCGACGTGCAAGGGCTCTGGATCTTTTTCCTTCCGTAAAGAGGTTTGCAGGGAGAAAACACTGAATGCCAAAGATATTCATCAGCCACAGTAAAATAGATAAGAGAGTTGCTCAGGGAATAGTGCGATTGCTGAGGCTTTCGCTAAAGAAGCTCGAAGCTGAGGATATCCGTTGCACCAGCGTCGAAGGTTATGGACTGGATGGAGGAGTACGTATAGACGATAGCTTGCGCCATGAACTTCTTGATTCACCTATATTTATAGGATTGATTACCCAATATAGCGTTCAGTCTGTTTGGGTACTTTTTGAGTTGGGTGCCAGGTGGGGAGCTGCTCGATCCATGATTCTACTCTTACCTTCAAAAACATCAAATGAAATCCTGCCTGCTCCTATTTCTACCCTTACGGCACTTCAAATTGATTCACGCCCTGATTTGCTTCGAATGATTTCGCAGGTGGCAAACGAACTCGGATTAGATGAGGAGAAAGCGTATGTTTACACACAAGAGATAGACGAAATCATCTCTATTGTAAACGAACAATACCATGCAGATCCTATACTTGAAGACATAACCCATGCCGATCCAAGCACACCTGTTCATACAGCCAAACAACTAACCTTTAATTATGGTTTTAGAAGCAGTGATAGTACCATAATACTCAAGTATACAATTGACTTTGATTATAAGACAAGTCAAATCGAAAACAAAGGATGGATAATAACACCAGAAAATCCCGAACAAGAGAAGCCAAACGTTCAAATTGTTAGTGATACTAATTTTATCAAGATATTGAACATTGAATCCTTCAAACGATACAGAATGGATAGAGAAATTGACCATTCTTACAATGACTGCACCGTGGTGGAATATATCGTAAAACCTGGAGAAGACTATAGTTTATATATATCAGCGTATGTTAAAAAGACGTCTGGTGATAGTAAACAACAAGTGTGGCTCAACATAAAAATTGGTTCTCAAAATAACACCAAGTTTAAAGATGATGAGTGGACTATTTTTGTTCAGCCAACTCCTACGGTGGCCGACTGGAAGATGCTCTCAGTTAATGTTCCGAAATCAATAAGTGAGACCTTCGGAAACGAGGGATGGGATTTTGTTCGACTTCAAGGTATTAGAGTCCGAGGGAGCATCATGGTTGCTAGGATCCATCTATATAAATAGCAGAACCCTTCTATACTCTGGCAAATGGGGACGTTGTTTCTTTGTTGCCAGGCGAGCGCAAAGCGGTTGTCAGACGCCCCGGGGTGGCACGTGCATGCGCCCTGATCGGTCGCGTACCTGTTCGAGACTTATGGATATCCGGAAGCGAAGTGGCGGGCAGTCTGAATGTGGACCGTCGGAAGTAAGTCAACAATGAATTAGCGTCCCATTTTTCATTATGCCGAGCGTTGAGTATACGAAATAGGAAGACAAGATGGAAAGAACGTCCGAAATTTATAAAAAGTTGTATCACTACACCACCTGGCAAGGACTTAAGGAAATTCTTCAGACACAATCATTGTGGGCTACAAACTATAAATTCTTGAATGATTATTCTGAACTTGTTTCATTTAGGGATAAACTGGTGTCTTTAATCTATCCTGTTGCTCGTGAAACTTATCAACAGTTAACTGCGCTTAAACCGTCACTAAAGAGCAAAATCCAGGAGCATGGAGGTCTTGACCACATTGCTCAACATGATACCGAGGCCTTAATTGATGCACAGTACAGCGCACTTGGGGACGAAATTTATATTCTTTCATTTTGCGGTGAACCTGAAAAGCAAATCGTTGCCGATAACGGCCTATTGAGCCAATGGCGTGGTTATGGAGCAGGAGGCGGTGCTGCTTTAATATTCGACACCAAAAAATTAGAGGAAATACTCGATCGAGAATTTATGAGTTATGAGTACGTCACCGTTTTTCTTGCCGATTTAATCTACAGTGATAACGAACAAAAGCTAAAAGAAGAGCTGTCGGAAGATCTACAAATCCTTGCTGATATAGCAAAACCATTTTTTGATTATGATAATATTCGTAAGAAAAAACAAATTGATTCATCCAAAGGATATTTTCCTTTTGTAAGGTGCATAACTCGCTATAAACATTTTGGTTTTTGCGAAGAAAATGAAGTCAGGGTGGTCGCATTGCCGACGTTAATCGATGACCAAATTATTACGTCTGCTAAATTGAATGGTATTAGTTTGAAGCCAGAAAAAGTACGCAAGTTTAGATCAAATAAGGGACGACGTGTGCCATACATCGAAGTATTTGATTCGACCGACATAAAACTACCGATTGAAAAAATAATCATCGGACCTCGCTGGAATAGAGAAGCCCGCAAAGCAGAACTACTTGAATTATTATCGAAAACAAACATCGAAATTGTATGCTCAGAGATTCCCTACGCAGACTGATATGTATGTAAATGCGAAATAGGGGACGGTGTTGAATTTGCGCGTTTCTTTGTTTCATCATCGAGGAAATGGAAACCTCATGCCACGAAAAGCACGCATCGATGCGCCCCCGGGGCGTTGCATCACATCATCTGCCGAGGGATCGAACGGCGCAGCATTCTCCGTGACGATACCAACAGAAATCGCTTTGTCGATCACCCGGCCAAAGTGTTGGTCGAGACCGCAACGCCCTATTTTGCCCGGGTTTTGATGCCCAAGCGAGGCGGCAAGGACACTTGCGATAAGCAGATCGGCGGTCGCCCTAGCCGGCGGCCGAGGCGGACGGATCGCTTCGGATCATGCATGGTCCGTTGAACTCAAGTTCGACAGTTGTTCAAAAAAGATTTTGTCATATCAACGGGTTACAAGAGACAAAAGTGTTCTTGGCACTACGCGTTCACAAGCTTATGAGTTGCAGAGTCGGGGGCGGTTTCACGCCCACGGCCTGAAAGACGCTGTGGGCGCAGCC
>JACQYL010000036.1:12034-76418 GCA_016208165.1 Deltaproteobacteria bacterium | reverse complement strand
CGTGTGTCATCATAGCCGCCTGTATTGACGAATGAAGCCGGAAAGCATCGGCACACCCAATAGATCATTCTATGGGGCCGGCAACCACCGATCCCGACCCCAATTATAAGTCCGAAATCGGGTCTTTATGGACAGACACTACCTAAGAAATGAGGATTTTTTCAGGATAATAGGAGACGCCCATGAAATCTTCCGTTTACTCGCGTGTATCAGCGGCAACACACGCTACGGTAGAAAGCGGGCCCAACCCAGCCCGTGAGTCGACGCGGAACCAAGTTCGAGGTGTTTTTCCATGTCCTTGGCCGCGCGGATTGAGGTTACCTTTGAAAGAGATGAGTATTTCTTTCCCATAGGAGGGAGGCAATTGACGGAGGGCTATGCTGGAGCATGAGCCTGCCATGCAGCCGACTGGCTCCGCCGAGTGCTTATTGTCAACGCTACACAAGATCAACCCCGTCCCCCTTTCCTATTTTGGAGGCATGGAATGAGCATTGCGGTTAATGTGATCGAACCAAGGCTATTGACCATCCAAATCACTGAAGATGAGATTATGGCCCACCTTGTGGACGGGCGGACGATCAGTGTCCCTCTTGCATGGTCTTGGCGGCTTTCAGAGGCAACTCCCGACCAGCGTGGGAACTTCGAGATTATCGGAGACGGGCTATGCATCCGCTGGCCGGACATAGATGAAGACATCAGCGTGGAGGGGATGCTTTGTGGTTCTCCGGCGCATCGTCCAAGGAGTAAGTCTCAGCCGCAAAGCGCAATGGCAACAACGAAATAGCGGTCTGCCGAGAAGCGTTTTTCTCACTTATCCCGATAGATGCGCTGACTATGCCGTGGCAAGGGTATTGGCGGTAGGGGCGTGGCCCTCCCGCCAGGGCGGGACCGCCCGGAAAAAGGGCAGGCACGGGGGCCTGCCCCTACGGTAGGGGGACGTGCGGGGAAAGGGGGACGTGCGCGGAAAGGGGGACGGGGTTGAATTTGCGCGTTTCTTTGTTTTGTAGTCTAAGATACAGAAACCTCATGCCGCGAAAAGCACGCATGGATGCTCCGGGAGCGTTGCATCACATCATCTGCCGAGGGATCGAACGGCGTAACATGTTCCGTGACGATACCGACAGAATTCGGTTTGTCGAACGCCTGGCGAAACTGCTGGGCGAGACCGCAACGCCCTGTTATGCGTGGGCTATGATCCCCCAATCGAGGGAGAGAGAAACATGAGCCTGGGGTGATCGGCGATCTGCCGGGCTGTCTACAGAGGCAGACAGATTGCTTCGGATAATGGACTGTCCGTTGAAGAATAGAAATGCACAAAATCAACCCCGTCCCCCTTTCCTATACTTGCCAAAACTTATAAATCCCGACCAGGCCACAGCGGAACGCGTTACGGAGGAATCTCGCGGGGGCGTCCACGCGTTCCTCGATCCTGCCGGTCTCTTCTTTCACGGTAAACCTTCCCTGCGTTTGAACTATCATTATAAACAAGATAAATGAGAGTTCATAACCCGCAGGAGCACTCTGTTTTTTGAGGGAAAGGATCAGTTGACATTCCTCGCGTGGTGGGGTATTTGGACAGATCAAAAAACAAGTACTTTAGCTATATTATGATTGTAAGCGTTGGGGTGAAACATAAATCTACGGCCCATCAGGCTGGATTTTAACATTTTGGCTTCGAGAAATGTTGAGTTTTTTGCTTGACTTGCGCTGTCAAGACCGTATAATGTGACGTTTAAATAAGTCCTGGTCGATATAGAGGCTAATGGGTTGTCTATGCGCAAGGCAACCAATAAAGGGTTAGCGAGAGACGGGTTGTGACTCGTTACGGCCAAAAGTCGGAAGGTGGGGGAAGGGTTGAGGAATGTGTCAGCCCTTTTTTTATTTAGCCGTGAAATGTGAGGCTGGGGTGCGGAAGGAGGACTGTTATGGAAAGAGCTATACAACAAAGGCAAAAAGGTGGGTTCCCGGAAAATGAGTTTCTGCACTCAGCAAATGCCTATCTGAAACCGCACAGAAGAAACACGATAATGAGAAAGGGCAATTTTCATTCGTATGGCCGGATTCGTGTAAACGAGGGCACTATAAAAGTGCGTAGAAAGGTAAGTTTCCTTAAGAGATTACTCCATACTCTAATTGGGTAAAAGGACCGCGTTGTGGACAAAGAGATTAGGGAGAAAATCCAGTATCTTGTGTCCATTTTTAGGCAGGTGGAGAGAAATAAGAACAGGATTGAGAGCAAGACCGGGTTTGTCATCACAAATGCTAAATACTATGAAAATCTACGACATTCGTTTAGCCATCTAAACGAGGCATTGTTTTTTCTAAGCGAGGATCCGGATCCTGATGTTGATAACTTTGTCAAACAGCTTGATCAAGCTGAACATCATCTATCAAATTTAGATGTAAATGGATACGAATACCTTGCTGGCGAACTGCTAAATGATCTCACAGATAGAATTGATAGAGCTGGCTTCTTTCATAGTATAGGTAATGCAGATGAATATCGAAAAAACGCCTTACGCCAATTCGATATAGGAAGAGAGAAAAGGACTGCAAATAAAGCAGAGGCTATGACGCATTTCGAAAATTGTGTTACTGAATGTGAACAAGGTTTAAAGGAAATAACACCGATAAGTAGAATAGACAGAGCAAGTTATAATATTCAGGTAATAACCGGCCTTATAGCTTTAATTGCTCTGGTAGTTGCCATAGTCGCACTTTCAAATTGACATAACCTAATGTCGCCACCGCACCTCCCACACGTCCATATCCAACCCGTAATACATAATCACCGAATTCAACCGAATAAAATACTTGCGGTCGGTTTCGTTCTCTAAAATCAACACGATTCCATGCTTCTTGCCGGGCAAAAGGGGGACAGAGTTGAATTTGCGCGTTTCTTTGTTTGATCGCCTGTGATATAGAAACCTCACACCACGAAAAGCACGCATTGATGCGCCGGGAGCGTTGCATCACATCATCTGCCGAGGGATCGAACGGCGTAACATCTTCCGTGGTTGTTCATGCCTCCGGATACGCCCCAAATCCGGCGAGAACTATGGGGTCTGGTTTTTCTTGACATCTTGCTTCCCCGCAATGCTCAATTGGGAAGAGCGACGCGAAACTCAACATTGTTACGTGTAAAATTATTTCAAGGCTTGACACCTGTAACGTATCGGGTTACAATACGTTAAAATGATTCAGAAATTCAAACACAAGGGCTTGAAACAATTATTTGAATCAGGGAAGGCTTCAGGCGTCAATCCCCAACATTTGACGCGCCTTCGATACGTACCGGCCCTTCTTGAAACTGCTGAAACGATTGAGGATATGGACCTGCCGGCATTAGATCCGCATGAACTGAAAGGAAAGCCTGCAGGAACCTGGGCTGTGAAAATAAGCCGTAATTGGCGCGTTACCTTTAAATCGAGAAAGGGTGACGCTGTGGACGTAAACTATGAGGATTATCATTAGAGATGAGTGCCATGCGTATGCATAATCCGCCACATCCAGGCGAAATAATTAGAGAAATGTGTGTTGAGCCCCTTGGTTTGACCGTCACCGATACCGCCAAGGCCCTAAAAGTTACACGAAAGACGCTCTCGGGCCTTCTTAATGGAAGATCAGGGATTAGCCCGGAGATGGCCCTGAGACTGTCCAAGGTTTTCGGCCGTACGCCGGAAGCGTGGATGCGACTGCAGTTACAATATGATTTATGGAAAGCGGAGCGGTCCCTCGATGTAAGTGGTTTGCAGCCTATAAAGGCTGCATGAGTAAAAAGCGAACTTCGGGGTCGGGTCTTCTTTTTTGATATCTTTCCTTTCGGCCGGCGCTCAACAATAATCATCCCATGCCTGATTTTCTATCGGGGAAAAAGTCAACGATACCTGATGAATACTCGAGCTGATAAAGAAAGGCCGGCGGAAGCAGGGCGACGTCATCCACCGGCGCCGACAAATCCGCCTCTTGAATGAATCCAACTCGAACGTTGGTTTAGGCCTGTCCCGCTAACCCGGATTATTCCCGCAGGGCCTGCCCTGAGCTTGTCGCAGGGCCTGCCCCGAGCTTGTCGCAGGGCCTGCCCCGAGCTTGTCGCAGGGTGGGATCTTTCGCCAAAGAAGATCACGATTCCTTCCCGACAAAAACAAACAACAGTGTCCGATATCTTCTGTGTTGACCACCGAATTGTTGGAGGCGTCGGCCTGGATATCGCTCGAATCCATAAACAGCTTCTTGTCCGAAACAAGACCGGCTTGAACACATTGGGTGACGATCCGGTCAAAAAAGGACTGGAAGGCCTTGACACCCCAGCGGGTGCGGGCCTTGGACAGCACGCTGCGGCTGGATCAATCGATGTTCGCTATACCCGGCATTTGGCAGGTTATTTGATTCTTCCCTTCTTCCGTAATCGTATAGATTTTGGGGTCACTTCCACCAGTTCGTCGTCCTTGATGTATTCGATGGCCTGTTCCAGGGTGAAGGTGCGGGGAGGGATGAGCCGCAGCGCCTCGTCGGACATGGCGGCGCGGATGTTGGTCAGCTTCTTTTCCTTGGTCATGTTGACCGCTATGTCCTGGGAGCGGGAGTTTTCGCCCACGACCAGCCCGGGATAGAGGGGGTCGTTGGGTTTTACGAATATCTGTCCCCGCGGCTGCAGGTGGAAAATGGCGTAGGTGACAGCCTTGCCCGACCGGTCGGACACAAGCGAGCCGTTGGTGCGGCCGCTGATATCTCCGGCGTAGGGGGTGTGTCCGATGACCAGGGTGGTGAGGATCCCCTCGCCGCGGGTGTCGGTGAGGAACTGGGACCGGTAGCCGATAAGTCCCCTAGTGGGAATTTTGAATTCCAGCCGCACGCGGCCGCTGCCGTGGTTCACCATTTTGGTCATCTTTCCCCGGCGGGCGCTCATTTTTTCGGTGATGACGCCCACATAGCCTTCCGGCACGTCGATGACCGCCATTTCCAGCGGCTCGGATTTCACCCCATGTATCTCCTTGGTGATGATCCGGGGGGTGGACAGGGAGAGTTCGAATCCCTCCCGACGCATGGTCTCCACCAGCACCGCCAACTGCAGTTCGCCTCTGGCGCTGACCACAAAGGCGTCCGGCGTCTCACCCGGCGCCACCCTTATCGATACGTTGTACAGCGTCTCCTTTTCCAGCCGGGCTTTGATCCGGCGGGAGGTGAGGATGGAACCCTCGGCGCCGGACAGCGGAGAAGTGTTCACCGAAAATTCCATGGACATGGTGGGTTCTTCCACGCTGATGGCGGGAAGCGGGTGCGGGTCTTCGGGATCGCAGAACGTATCCCCGATAAAGGCGTTTTCCACCCCGGCCACGGCTGCGATATCGCCGGCCGCAACGGATTTGGCCGGGACGCGTTCGAGGCCCGAGAAGGTGTAGAGTTCTCTCAGCGCCGACACGCCGGCCGATTCTCCCTTTTTCATGAGGGCGACCCTTGACCCCTGCGCCAGCACCCCGTTGACCACCTTTCCTACCGCGATGCGTCCCACATAGTCGGACCAGTCGAGGTTGGTGACCAGGAACTGCAGCGGCGCCGATTCCTCGCACACCGGCGCCGGGATATGGCTGAGGATGGCTTCGAAAAGCGGTTGAAGGTCACGCCCTTCGCCGTCCGGGTCGGTGAGGGCCAGGCCTGCCTTGGCGTTGGTATACAGTACGGGGAATTCGAGCTGCTCCTCCTTGGCGTCCAGGTCGATGAGCAGATCGTAGGTTTCGTCGAGCACTTCGGCAATGCGCCGGTCGGGCCGGTCGATCTTGTTGATCACAACAATGATCGGAAGACCCGCGGCCAGGGACTTGCTGAGAACGAATCGGGTCTGGGGCAGGGGACCTTCGGAGGCATCGACCAGTAGCATGACGCCGTCCACCATGTTCAGGGCGCGCTCCACTTCACCGCCGAAATCCGCGTGACCGGGGGTATCCACTATGTTGATCTTCACCCCCTTGTAGGTGATGGCCGTGTTCTTGGCCATGATGGTAATGCCCTTTTCCCGTTCCAGGTCCATACTGTCCATGACCCGTTCGGCCACCTGTTCATGCGCGCGGAAGGTTCCGCTCTGCCAGAGCATGGCGTCGACCAGAGTGGTCTTGCCGTGGTCTACGTGGGCGATAATGGCGATGTTGCGCACGTCGTTTCGAGCTTTCATGAAGAAAACCTCTCGTATTTCAAATGCCGCCCCGCTGGGCGTAGCCCTTTGTAACGAAGAAGCCCGGGGAAAGCAAGAACATGGAGAAGGCCGTGAAAAGGGGGACGGGGTTGAATTTGCGCGTTTCTTTGTTTCGTGGTCTATGATATAGAAACCTCATGCCGCGAAAAGCACGCATTGATGCGCCGGGAGCGTTGCATCACATCATCTGCCGAGGGATCGAACGGCGTAACACCCTGTTTTGCTAGGGGTCTGATTCGCAACTGAGGTGGCTAAGAAACTCGAGATAAACAAGTCGGCTGTCAGCCGGGCTGTCGGCAGAGGCAGACAGATTGCTTCGGATAATGGACTGTCCGTTGAAGAAGAATGGAAACGCACAAAATCAACCCCGTCCCCCTTTCCTATCAGATTATCCTGATCGGCAAGACACACCAGGCGCCTAGCGCGCCCTCGCACGCAACGGTCTCACCACGTACGCGCCTTCCTCGTTTGTCTCCGTTGTCAGGCCGTGCATCCGCAGAAGATCCATCAGGGGGCGGCCGAACAAAAAGTCCGTCTCATCGAAAGGTATGCCCATCTTATCCCTGACAAAAGCTCGGAAAGCGTAATCGTATTTCAGCAGGTCCATCAACGGTTGCGCAGTGCCGTCCTCGACGGATCTCAGACTTCTCACACACTCTTCCAATTGGGACAATCCGAACCGGTTTTCGTGGGACTCGATCAAACGGATCAGCGAAGGATACGCCGTCAGAAGCTCTTTTCGAGTGATGCGCGGCGTCCGGTTTCTTCGTTCCAGGGCTTGGGTGTCCCAGCATGCTTGTTCGCGGCACTGAATGGGACGATGATCGTAGATCCCGCAGGCCTTGTCCCTCGAGTTATAGAATCGACAGGCTCCGGAAGCGTCCGTTTTGACCTTGATCATCTCCTCGGGCAGGGTGATGAGCAGGCCCCGAACATTGTCGTGTACCATTTCTCCCTTGCGCAGGGTGAACAGATCACGGAAAGCGATGACTTCTTGTTGGAGGATATCCAGGTCTTCAGGATGGAGGGTCGGGGACGCCGTACTGCAGCAGGCGCCGCATCGGATGCAATGCGATCTCATGGCGTTTGGATGCTCGGGTAAAAAAGGAATCGGTATCGTTCGACGATGGGATGAAGGCGGGGAAATGGGCGAGGCCCGATGCCCTTAAACTCGTCGGGCTGAATCCCGAGGTGGACTCCCGCCTCCCCCGGCTCGATCATCGTTTCCTGCCGCGTGCGGCTTTAACGGGAAAAAGGCGACCTCATGCAGGCTTTCCGGCCTTTTCGAGGGCCTCGATCTCGTTCAATTTGTTTTGGAGTTTTTTCACCAACGCGTCGTAGGATTCCCGCGAAATGGTCTGATTGAATTGATCCCGGTAGGTGCTCACCAGGCTCACTTCCTCGATGACCACGTCGTATACGAACCACTCGCCGTCTCTCGAAAACATACGGTATTCGACAGGAACGTTTACATCCTTGCCCTTAATCGTGGTTTTTATCCAGATATAGGGTCCTTTCTTCATTGCGTCGTGATAGAGCACATTTTCATCCGTATAAGCTTCGATTTTTCCTATGTAGGACGCGGAAAGCAACTCGGTGAACAGATCCACAAATGATTTGGCCTGTTCCGGAGTCTGGTCCTTCCAGTGCCGGGACATGGCGCGTTTGGCCATCTCTTCGAAATCGAACCGGGATTTAATGATTTCGGTGATGCTCTTTCGCCGATCGGCCTCATGTTCCGGTTTGGCCAATTCCTTGTCGTTCAACACCTCCAGAACCCGGTCGATGGAGGTCTTTAGCTGCTTCATCGCTTCGGCCGCGGGATCGGCAGCGGACACCACACCCGCCAGCCATATGCATAGAAAAAAGAAACCCACCGCTCGCATTGCTTGTCGACTCATGCTTCCTCCTTCAAACTGGGCCATGGCCATGAGGCTTTCGTTTTCGGGACGCCGCGGGATTTGCCTGACTCACATGGGCCGGCAATCAAGCTGTCCCGCGCTCTTGCGGCTGTAAGCCGTAAACTCTGTTCGCCGGCGGCCGAAAAAAGGCCCGGCTGCACCAACAGTCATCACTCGGATGTAGTGAAGCAGATCTTAGAAGGTCTCCCTCACAACGCTCCGGATCCTACGGGCGCCGGAGCATCGTTTTGGGTTGATCGGACGAATCTTGGGGACAACACAGGATCACCCGAACACCCATGGACCGACGCTAAATAAACATACGTCATCCGGTGCTAGTACTTGTTGGACACTTCCAAGACGCTCGTTCCGGATGCCTGAGCCAGGTTGGCGTATCCCATGTTGAAGTTGTATACGGACGTCAGATAGTCCATTTTAATGGTGCCGTAAGCCACTACCGCGTCCGCCAGGTCTTTGGATGTGCCTATGCCCAGATCATAGTTGGACGAGGCGCCGACCATCCATTTCCGAGCCGCCTTCTGAGCCGTTTCCAAGGCATCGATGTTTTTTCGCGCCTCGATCAAATCGCGATAACTCTGCTCCACCTGAAGGGGGATCCCGGTTTCAGCGAAATCCTGTGTCTTTTTCAGCTTGAGGACCTCCGCCTTGCTCCGATCGACTTTGGCCGTGGTAATACCGAAATTGAGGGACCATTTGAGCCCCACTCCGACGCCTCCCGCCTGGTGGTTGGCATAGTCGTAAATCCATGGATTGGTGACCCGGTCGCGGTCGGGCGCATACGCGTAGGAGTAAAAGGCCCCGACGAAAAGGGTGGGGAAGTAGTCGGCGGCAGCCACGTCCACCAGCGCTTCCTTGGCGGCGAGACCTTCCTTCAGCTGGGTGATCTCCGGGCGCAGTGTTTGGCTTTCCTGGATATAGTGTTCGAGTTCTTGAACGTCCACGTCAATGGGCACGAGCGTTTCATCGACAATGGCCATCTCTGTTCCTCTGGGAAGTCCCATATACGCTCGAAGCGCTTCCTTAGCGAGGATCTTCGATTTTACGGCTTTGTTTCTATACTTTTCGACTACGCCCTTGAAGGCTTCGAGTTTGTCCAGATCCAACTGAGTGGCGTGCTCGGATTCGGCTTCCAGAAGTTTTCGGGTTCTTTTCAGAGCGCTTTCGAGGTACGTATCTATCTCGTTGACCAGCTTCTCGCCGTCATTGGCAAAAGCAATACCATGGTAAAACTGCTTCACTTGAAGCGCAACGTCCGTGGCTTTTTGTTGGACCCGGGACTCATCCACTTTGATCCCGTGCGTGGCCGCCTCCTTTGCAGATGACAATTTTCCAAACGTATAGAGAGGTTGGACCAAACTCACGTCGATGCTTCCAAAGGGGCCGATGCCCTGAATTCGATCGCTGCTGTAACTGGATTCGACCTGATTTCCCTTGGCGTCGGATACGGGCGCCGCCAGTCCCAGAGCTTCTAGTTGGGGCCAGAAATAGGCCTTCGCCTCGTCGAGACGGGTGCGGGCAATTTCGACATCCTGGTTGGTCTCTTTGATTTCAGGACTGAATTTCAGCGCCATTTCAACGCATTCATCGAGCGTGAACTTTTTCTCTGTTTCCGTGGCCCGGGCATCGGACAGAATGCATGTCAGAAATGCGACGGCGCCGATCGCCAAAAAGAGAAAGAAGCGGCGAGGTTTCATGTTCCCCTCCATGTTGAATACTTCTATTTGTTTTTGCTTTCAAAAATATATTTGCTGATGAGCTCTTCCAGGCTAATGGCGCCCTCGGTATCCAGGATCTCGCCTCCGTCTTTGATCTCTTCATCCGCACCGCCGGGTGAAATCTTCACAAATTTGTCTCCGATGATGCCCTGAGTGCGAATAGAGGCAATGGCATCCCCCCGGAGGGTAACGTCCGGTTCGATTTGCAGATCGACTTTCGCTTGGTAGTCGGCCAGTCGGATACTGGTTACCTTGCCGATGACCACGCCGGCTATTTCCACTCGGGCTCCCTGTTTGAGTCCCGAGACGCTGGAAAATCGAGCCGTCACATGGTACCCTTCTCTGCCAAAAACATGGACATCTCCCAGTTTGATGGCAAGATAGGCAAAGCAAAGAAATCCAGCTACAACAAACGTGCCAACGGCCGTTTCAACATTGAACTTCCTCATCCGTCATTCCTCGCAGTAGGTACACAGCACGTATGGTACTGTCGGCTGGTGAGCGATCCGCTGAACGTCCGAGATGTTCTCGTAGCGGTCCTACAATAATACGGCTGTCAATAAGTAGTCCCAGAGAAGCACGGAGACGGACGATTGAACCACGGCAACCGTTGTCGACCGGCTGACCCCTTCAGCGCCAAATCCGCCCGTTCGGTCCAAGTGGACGAAAAAACCTCGAGAAGTGCAAACCCAGATGATGACGAGACCGAAGACCAAGGATTTGACAAGCCCCATGCTGATGTCTTCCCAAACGACGCTGGTCTCCATGCCGTTCCAATAGGATCCGGCTTCCACTCCGAGCAACTTGACTCCAACCAGGTAGCCTCCCAAAATGCCTACCACGTTGAAGATGAAATTCAGAAGGGGCACAGAGAGGATTCCGGCCAGGAGCTTGGGTGCAATAAGGTAACGGAAGGGGTCTATTGCCATGCACTCGAGCGCGTCAATCTGTTCGGAAATCCGCATAATGCCGATTTCGGCGCACATGGCGGACCCGGCTCGAGCCGTGACCATCAGCGCCGTCAATACGGGTCCGAGCTCGCGGATCAGGCTCAACGCCACCGCGGAGCCCAGCAGTCCCTCCGACCCGAATTTACTCAGCGTATAGAAGCCCTGCAGCCCCAGTACCATCCCGGTAAACAGCGCGGTGAAAA
The DNA here is from genome assembly GCA_016208165.1 of Deltaproteobacteria bacterium. Taxonomy (NCBI): domain Bacteria; kingdom Pseudomonadati; phylum Myxococcota; class Myxococcia; species Deltaproteobacteria bacterium. The sequence continues at coordinate 65,438 of JACQYL010000036.1, read as the reverse complement.
AGATGACAAAAATCGACTGGGATCCGATAATGTATATTTGTTTGAGAAAAGGATAGACCCTGTAGGGCGGCTTGAACAGTCCCAGAAACGCGTAGGACAGGAAAATGCCCGACCTGCCCACGTGATTGATCTCGAAGATCAACCATCTACCCAATTTCTCCAAAAGCGAAAACATGAATTCGTCTTATGTCCTTGATCTGTTTATACTAAATGGAATATAACACTATATCCGAAAAATGCGGTACGGTCAATCAGGAATATAGGGAAATCATATCATTTTGCTTTCTACTTCGCACCTGAGGGTTTCATGTAAGGCAGCCATAGTATACCAGTTTTTTCGTGATCTTGCAGAAATCCCTTATACATCCGAAGAACTATCGGAAGTCCGAATGAAGACATTCGCCGACGGCGTTCGACACGCTTCAGCAGAGGACGACGGACTCAATCCGATTCCTGGTTTGTCGGGCGAATCTAAGAAGATGAGCCCTGAAGCATACCAGTGAAACCGTTTTTCGATAAACGCCCGGGGTGAGGGTAGATGGTCGTCCAAACGGTGCCCGGTTTTGAAGAGCCCCGTTCAAAAACATACGCTTGCAGAATGCAGAGGAGCTGTGTTAGGAAACAGCTCCAGTCCCATACCTCAAAGGAATTCCGTGCAGCCATGCAAGATACTTCGATCGTTCGAGCTACGTCGGGCCGTCGCAACGTCGTTTTGCCCCCCAACGGTCTCATGATGCCGGTTCCTCTGGATTTTCGAGAGTGTCTGCAGAAGCTGAATTCCTCCCGTGTGAGAACATTGTTCAACTTCATGGAAGTCCACAAGACGGAATACCGGGATGTTCCCATCGCTCTGGCCGGACCCTTCCTCGGGGCGCCGCAGGGAGCGATGCTGCTGGAAAACATTGCGGCTATGAAGTGCAGACGAATCCTTTGTTTAGGATGGTGCGGATCGATCAGAGAAGACGTCCGGATCGGGGACGTGATCCTGGCTCGAAGTGCGATCAGCGACGAGGGGACTTCACGGCACTACCCGTTGAAAGGGGTCAAGATTGAGGCTGGGAGGCAACTCGCCTCCGATCTGGTCCGGTCGGCAAATATGAATTCGTTGAAACTGCGGGAAGAAGTTGTGTGGAGCACGGATGCCCCTTATCGGGAAACCCGGGAAAAGGTGGCTGCTATGAGAAAGAGAGGCGCTGTAGCCGTAGAAATGGAGTTGTCCGCCCTGTATAAGGTCGCATTCTTTCGAAAGGTAATGGTGGTGGGGCTCCTGGTGGTTTCCGATGAACTGTTCACGGGCGAATGGAAACACGGCTTCTCGGACGAGCGGTTTCATCGTTCGAGGGCATTGGCGCTGGATGTGGCCTTGCAGGCGTGTGCGTCCGCGCAAGACTGAATTGAACCGGCGTCCATAAGTTGATAAGATCCCGCGTGGGAAAGTCCATCCGGCAGGCCATGATCGAGAATGAAGGAGCCTGAGGTGGTCCGTCGTGTTCAAGGGACTCGTCCGAGTACCGTTTGCAGGAACTCGATTTTAGCGGTAAGGAATCGGGACGTTTCATGGAAAAGGTGCGCGCCAGATTGCTGATCCGGGGCTTTGTTCAAGGCGTCTTTTTCAGGGCTTCCACTCGCGACGAAGCACAGCGTTTGGGTGTGTCCGGGTGGGTCCGAAACAGACGCGACGGAGACGTGGAAGCTTTGGTGGAGGGTGATCGGGGATCCGTGGAGCGGCTGATCGAGTGGTGCCGGGTTGGCGGACCCCCGACCGCTCGGGTGACCGGGGTGGAAGTAAAATGGGAACCCTATGCCGGGGAATTTGATCATTTTAAGGTTACTTATTGAGCCGGTGGAGCAGCGATGTCGTTTCGCAGCAACGTGAGATTGTGTCTGTTTCTGGGTGCATGGGTGATCGTCTGTTTCACGGGTTGTTCGACGGTGGAAAAGGCCAAAGACTGGGTGAGCGACCCGGAAAGCATCTATCTGAAAAAGATCGCCGTCGAGAGCGTAGCCAACAGAACCTATTTCCGCTCCGACGGAATGGACCTGTATGTGGGCTCGCTGGGCGCCAAAATGACGGAAATCATTCAGAAGGATCCGTGGCTCAAGGTGATGGACCCCGACTCTCTGGCCGTATTGTCCGCCGGAGAAAACGTGTCGGAAAGCATTGAATCCATAATGGCCTTTGGCAGGAAATGGGGCGTGAGCGCCTTCTTGAAGAGCAGCATTTCCGAATTGACCTACAATCTGGAAAAGTTCGGTGTTTATGGGTTCCGTGACGAGATTCCCACCATCAGACTTCTCCTTCAAATCCAGCTCATCGATACCGAAACGGGGACCGTGCTTTTTCAGGGCAAAGGCGCCTCGACCGTAAAGATTGATCCTCGATTCCAGAATTTGGGCGATTACCTGAAAGAGAACCTGACGCCACCGCCCGGTCTTTTGGACGATACACTTGAGGATTTGGCGGAGGAGGTTTTGGATGCTCTCGAAGATCAGCATTGGAGGGCGTTTGTGGTCAGGGTCCAGGACGGCGCCATTGAAATCAGTTCCGGCAAAGACGTAGGGCTGGCCGGTGGAGCGGTCCTGGACGTCTTACGCGCGGGCGCCCCATTGACCAACTATCTGGGGCAAACGTTCCTCATGCCGGGCAAGCCTGTTGGAAAAGTCCGCCTGACCGCGTGCGATGAACACTTCTGCCAGGCGGAAGCCTTGGATCAGGTCGAGGTGCAGCCCGGGGATTCCGTGGGCCTGCCGGAATAGGCCGGCGTCTCACCCGATGCAAAGAGCACCGGCTCGGTTCAGAGGATCAGCTCAGACGTTCGATCATCTTGCAGGCGTAGGCAACGGCCGCGTCGTCACCTTCCTTGCCGCCCAACATGCGCGCGATTTCGGCGATCCTTTCCTCCGGACCGAGTCTCACCACCCTCGTAACCGTCCGACCTTCCAGGACTTCTTTGAATACTTTATAATGATGATCTGCGAAGCAGGCAATTTGTGGGAGGTGGGTGACGCACAACACCTGATGAAACCGTGAGATCTCTTTGAGCTTCTTCCCCAGGGTTTCGGCGATGGTTCCACCAATGCCCGCGTCCACTTCGTCGAAGATCAGCGTTTCGACGGAAGCCGTCCCCGCCAGAATGCGCTTAATGGACAGAAGTATCCGGGAGAGCTCGCCGCCCGATGCAATCCTGCTGAGCGGTCGCAGATCCTCGCCCGGGTTGGCCGCCATGATGAATTCGACGTCATCCACGCCGTATGGCCCGAAGACCAGGTCGCCACAGGATAGGACCCCTTTCTGAGAAGAAGGAATACGGCCGAACTCTACGCGAAAGACCATGCCGGGCATACTGAGAGAACTCAATTCGCCCCGAACATCGCGGGCCAACGTCTCGGCTTTGTGCTTTCGAACGTCGGACAACGCCAACGCCTCCTTCGCCAGTTCTTCTTCCGTGTTTCGGATTTGAACGTCCAGTTGAGTCCCGCTGCTGTTATCGTCCCGGAGGGCGTTCAACGTCTTTCTGGTTTCCTCCATTCGGCTGAAAACCTCTGAGAGTGTCGGGCCGTATTTCTTCTTCAAGCGCTCCAATCGGGACAGACGATCTTCCACCACCTCGATACGAGCCGGATCGAATACGATGCCTTCCGCGTAATCCCTAAGCGTCAGCGCCACATCTTCCAGTTCCATGATCGCGCTGTGAAGCCGCTCTTTGGTGGCTCGGAGAGAGGAGTCCACATTCGCCATTTGCGCCAAGCCCGATTCGATCGCGCCCAGGGAGGATAGCAGGGCGTCTTCGCGGTCGTACAAGAGGTGATAGCTGCCCTGGGCTTGCTCGTAAAGCGTGCGCGCATGACGGAGCCGCTCCCGTTCCTCGAGTAACTGAACGTCTTCCTCAGGAGTCGGGCGGGCGGATTCCAACTCGTTGAGTTGGAACTCCAGCAATTCTCTCTGTTCGGCCAACCGACTGCGATTTCGCAAGAAAAGGTGCTTTTGCTGGTGCAGGTTTCCCAGCCGGAGGAAGAGCCCTTCAACGCGCTGCCTCGAACTCGCCAATCCCCCGTACTCGTCCAGTATATCCAAGTGGGCGTCGCGATGAAGCAGGATCTGATGGTCGTGTTGTCCGACGATGCTCATCAATCGGGGGACCCGGTCCTGCAACATAGCCACAGTGGCCAGCCTCCCGTTGAGAAAGACCTTGTTGGGTCCCTCCTGATAGATCACTCGACTGACCGCGAGTTCGGTCTCTTCATCCTCGTTCCTGAGATCCGGGCCCGTCGATTGCTGTATCGTCGCCGGCAGGGAAAACAGAGCCTCCACTCGTAACGACTTCTCTCCCGTACGTATCAGGTCCGAAGACGGCCGTTCCCCAAGTAGAAGATGCCCGGCGTTTAGAATGATGGACTTTCCGGCCCCGGTCTCGCCGGTGATCACATTGAGGCCGGGAAAGAACGAAAGTTCCAGGGCGTCAATGATGGCGAAGTTCTGTATGGAAAGGTGTGAGAGCAATAAAAAAGCTTCCGATCGTGGCCGAAATGACGAGCGCGCCGTCGGCCGATTGAACGTTTATTGCACCGGGGGAGCCGCGGTCCCGCCACGCTCGACCAGACACGAGCCGGAGCAGCGAGGCGGCGTTCTCGGTCCCGGGGGCCGGAACTCGGAATCCGAAAGCACGGAAGACAGGACTTTTTCGCCCTTCGGAACCGAATCCACCAACCAGATTACACGATTTTGTCTTGCCAATTCAAGGTCCCCTGGTGTATCCCAATCTCACCCCAGAGGGTACTTTTTGGCATAAGGCATTTGACTCCAGCCAGGCACGAATATAGTCTATTTTCATTACTGATTCCAATAACAGCGCCTCGAGCGTAGACACACCAGGACCAAGGGAAGAATACATGCGCGTACTGTCCGGAATCCAACCTTCGGGAAATCTGCATATCGGTAATTATTTCGGTATGATGAAACCCATGCTCGATTATCACACGAAGCACGAAACGTTTATTTTTATTGTTAACTACCATGCCATGACCTCGGTTTCAGAGGCGAAGACCCTACGGGAGGGTACCCTGGCGGCGGCTTTGGATTTCCTGGCGCTGGGCCTGGACCCGGATCGGTGCGTGTTCTGGGTGCAATCGGATGTGCCCGAAGTGACCGAACTCACGTGGATCCTTTCGACCATCACTCCCATGGGGCTTCTCGAACGCTGCCATTCCTACAAGGACAAGGTTGCCAAGGGACTGATTCCCAACCACGGGCTGTTCGCCTATCCCGTCTTGATGGCGGCCGACATCCTGCTGTATCAGGCCAATGTCATACCCGTGGGCAGGGATCAGAAGCAGCATGTAGAGGTTACCCGGGACATTGCGATACGGTTCAATTTCCAGTTCGGAGAAACGTTTGTTCTGCCGGAGCCGGAAATCTGCGAGGATCTGGCCGTGATTCCGGGCATTGACGGCAAAAAAATGTCCAAGTCCTATGGGAATACGATTGAACTTTTCGCCGGCCGCAGCCAGTTGAAGCAGACCGTCATGAGGATCGTTACAGACTCGACGCCGGTGGACCAACCCAAAAATCCCGACACATGCAACTTGTTTGCCATCTATCGTCCGTTCGCGACCCCGGAAGAGCTGGAGCGGCTCGAAGCTCGATACCGTGCACCGGGACTGAAATACAGTGATGTCAAGAAAGAACTTCTGGAAAGAATCTGGGCGTATTTCGAGCCCTTTCGCAAGCGAAGGGAGGAGCTGGCTCGGAACCTGGACTATGTGCATGAGGTGCTCAGCAAGGGAGCGGACAAGGCCCGGGCCATAGCATCGATAACTTTGGACAAGGTGAGGCGTAACGTCGGGCTGGTATATCGTTGAGACGATCTGCTAATATTTTTGGAAGGAGTGGCGCCTTGTTTCCAAACGCGTTGCCAAAGCCGTGCAGGAAAGAACGTTCGGGGTGAATCAAGCAAGTCTAAGGAGCCTGTCGTGCCGACACCGGATGAAGTGCGTCAGAAGGACTCGGAAATTCGGATCTTGGGAACAGGCTCATATGTTCCCGATCGCGTGTTGTCCAATTTCGATTTGGAGAAGACGTTAGACACGACAAACGAATGGATCCATCAGCGAACCGGCATTTTGGAACGTCGGGTGGCGGCGGAAGACCAGGCTTCGTCCGACCTCGCTCATCATGCGAGCCTTCACGCTTTGGACGCGGCCGGAATCGACAAGAGTGAGCTGGATCTCGTAATATTCGCCACGATTACCCCGGATATGTGTTGTCCTGCGGCGGCGAACTTCCTGCAGGCCAAGCTGGATATTCCAAGGGCCCTGACGTTCGATGTAAGCGCCGCCTGTTCGGGGTTTATCTTCGCGTTGAACGTTGCTCAGCAATACCTGAAGTCGCGCGCGGCGAAAACCGTGCTTGTGGTGGCGTCCGAGGTCATGACCAGAACCGTGGACTGGACCGACAGAAGCAGTTGCATCCTTTGGGGCGATGGAGCCGCGGCGGTTGTGTTGAGGCGGGACCCGGGGGGCCCGCAACTTCTCTCCAGCCACGTCCATACGGACGGAGCCAATGGGATGAACCTTTTGCTGCCCGGCGGGGGTTCTCTTACGACACCGATCGGACACCGGAGCGTGGATGAAAAGCGTCACTTTCTTCGCCTGATTGCGGCCAACACCACGGTGCGTGTGGCTGTCAAGCATTTTGCGGATTCCTGTTACGAGGCTCTGGAAGCCAACCACGTATCCATCGAAGACATCGACTGGGTAATTCCTCATCAGGCCAATCTTCGCATGCTCCAGAGTCTGGCCAAGCGGATCGAATTGCCGATGGAGAAAATGGTGCTTACCATAGAGAAGTACGGCAACATCTCTTCGGCCAGTGTTGCAATCGCCTTGGACGAGGCTGTTCGGGATGGCCGTATCCGGAAAGATCATCTGGCATTGTTGACGGCCTTTGGGGGCGGGCTTACCTGGGGCAGCGCATTGATTCGCTGGTAGTGCTTCCGCTCTGAAAAAAGCGACGGGGCGATCGTTCTCCGTCGCCCCGTCGTTTTCCGCATTACAGAAGGATCCTCACGTCCCCATTTGCCATGAATTCAAGTACGTTTCCTGTTCCGGCGTCAGTTTGTCGATACGGATGCCCATGGCGGCGAGCTTGAGCCGAGCCACTTCGTTGTCTATGTCCGTCGGTACCGGTATGACTTCACTTTTCAGTTCACCCGCGTGTATGGATAAATACTCAACGGAATAGGCCTGGTTGGCGAAACTCATGTCCATTACGCTGGAAGGATGTCCTTCAGCCGCGGCGAGGTTGATCAGACGGCCTTCGCCCAGGAGATAGATTCTTCGGCCGTTTTCCAGTGTGAACTCTTCCACGAAATCCCTGATCGTGCGCCGGTCGCGAGCGAGCGAGGCGAGGCTCTCGACCTCGATCTCGACATTGAAGTGTCCCGAGTTGCAGACGATGGCCCCGTCCTGCATGAGTTTGAAATGCTCTTTCCGAATCACGGATATGTCGCCGGTTACCGTACAGAAAAAATCTCCGATTCGGGCGGCTTCTGCTATGGGAAGCACACGGTAACCGTCCATGACCGCTTCCAGGGCCCTCAACGGCTTCACTTCAACCACCACCACATTGGCTCCCATGCCTTGGGCGCGTCTGGCTACGCCCTTGCCGCAGTATCCGTATCCGCAAACCACGAAGGTGCTGCCCGCGATGAGCCGGTTGGTAGCGCGGATAATGCCGTCAATGGTGCTTTGACCGGTCCCATAGCGGTTGTCGAACAGATGCTTGGTGAGAGCGTCGTTTACCGCAATGATGGGGTACTTGAGCACACCGGCGGCGGCCATACTTCGCAATCGAATCACCCCGGTCGTGGTTTCTTCGGTTCCGCCGATGATGTTCTCGATCAGGTCCGTTCGTTCCGAATGGATCGTCGAGACCAGGTCGGCTCCATCGTCCAGCGTCATCCGAGGGCCCATATCCAACGCCTGATGGACGTGTTTGTAATAAGTCTCTTTGTCTTCACCTTTGATCGCAAACACGGGAATATCTTCGTAACGCACCAAGTATGCGGCTACGTCGTCCTGGGTGCTCAAGGGGTTCGATGCGCATAACGACAAGGTTGCGCCACCGGCCTTGAGAGTGGACATGAGGCTGGCCGTCTCGGTGGTGACATGAAGGCAAGCGGCAACGGCGATGCCTTCGAGGGGCCTCTCCTTCTTGAATCGTTCCCTAATTATGTTGAGCACGGGCATGCTCTGGTAGGCCCAATCGGTGCGCAACTTGCCGACATCGGCCAGGTTGATGTCTTTAACGTCGTGTTTCACTATCCCTTCCTTTCGTTAGCGAGCTTTGACCTTCAGAATTTCCGCCTTGTCCGTTTTTTCCCAGGTGAATTCAGGATCCGTTCTTCCGAAATGTCCGTAACAAGACGTCTTTTTGTATATGGGGCGAAGAAGATCGAGATGATCGATAATCTGTCTGGGCTTGAGGGGGAATTCCTCTTGTACCAGTCTGACCAGTTTTTCGTCCGGAATCGCACCGGTCCCGAAGGTGTCTATCATCACTGATACCGGTTCAGCTATGCCGATCGCGTAGGCAATCTGGATTTCGCAGCGATCCGCGAGATGGGCGGCCACAATGTTCTTGGCTATGTAGCGCGCCATGTACGAGCCGGATCGATCCATCTTCGTCGGGTCTTTGCCCGAGAAACAACCGCCGCCGTGGCTCCCCTGCCCGCCGTAGGTGTCCACGATGATTTTGCGCCCGGTAAGTCCACAGTCGCCATGCGGTCCGCCGATCACGAAACGGCCTGTAGCATTGATGAACACGTTCGTGTCGCCGTCCATCCGTTCGGCGGGAATTACCTTCTTGACGACTTCCTCGATCAGGGCTTCCCTCAACGTCGTAGTTCGAACGTCCGGAGAGTGCTGAGCGGCAAGTACAATGGACTCCACGCGCCAGTCATTTTCATTGAGGTATTGCACGGTCACCTGGGATTTTCCGTCGGGCCTCAGGAAGTTCAAGACACCTTTTTTTCGCACCTTCGCCAAACGCATGGCGAGTTTATGCGCCAGCGAAATTGGGAGCGGCATGAGTTCTTCGGTCTCGTTGGTTGCATAACCGAACATCAATCCTTGGTCGCCGGCGCCCATTTCCTTCTCTTTGCCCTCGTTAACCCCCAGGGCAATGTCCGGTGATTGCTTGTCAATGCTCGTGATTACGCCGCACGTTTCCCAATCGAACCCCATGGAGGAGTCGTTATAGCCGATACCCTGTATCGTGTTACGGACGATGGCGGGGATATCCACCCAGCAGTCCGTAGTGATCTCGCCTGCAACAAAAGCCACGCCGGTGGTGACGAGTGTTTCGCACGCTACACGGCATTTCTTGTCCTCCGCGATGATGGCGTCCAGAATAGCATCGGAGATCTGGTCGGCAACCTTGTCCGGGTGTCCTTCCGTGACCGATTCCGACGTGAACAGCCGTGTGGAAATAAGCATCATATGGGCCTCCGATCGAATGGAATGTATTGATTAATGATAGAAAAAAGTATTTGACAACAAATTCCGACACGCGTCAAGGGAAAAGGCGGGGAACGGGCGGCAGGGCTCTTAAAGCGCGTGTCTTTAGTGAATAACGTTGGGTCAGGACAACGATCCTAATTTCCTGCCGTGTCCGGAAAAGACCGTTCGAGTGAACCGTACGACGGCAACCGGTGTTTGTTCGAAGCCCTAACAACCTCGAAGAAACGCCGCACCCCCTCGGACAGGATTGAAAACGAACAAGCGAAAACTGCCTGCACTCCGGAAAAGCGCGGAGTTTATAAGGACGTTAAATGGATTTCATCTCGCGTTTGGCGGAGGGGATTCGATTGTGCTCGTCCACGAACACCACTGTCGGCTTATGGGTCCGCACTTCCTCCTCGTCCAGATGGACGAAGGTGACAATAATGATCAAGTCCCCGGGTTGGCCTTTTCGGGCGGCGGCTCCGTTCAAAGAGATGGCGCCCGAGCCTCGTTCACCTTCTATGGCGTACGTTTCGAAGCGCTCACCGTTATTGATATTATAGATCTGTATCATCTCGTAGGGGAGGATGTCCGCCGCTTCCATCAAATCCAGATCTATGGCGCAGCTGCCTTCATAGTGCAGATCCGCTTCGGTGACCTTGACGCGGTGGAGTTTCGACTTAAACATGGTCCGTCGCATGGGCTGGTCCTCATTCCGGCAAGTAGCCGTTGTCAATCAATCGTGTATTTTCGACCCGCGCTGCCAGCAACAACACCCCCCTTGGGTCAATATGATCGAGGGGGTCCAATGATTCCGGATGGCGGATCTCGGCGTATATAAGCTGAACCAATGGTTCAGTTGCTATGATGTTGGTTACTTCCTGAAGAATCCAGGACGACTCTCTGTTTCCGCTTCGCACCAGCTCCTGCGCTTTCCGAATGGAGCGACGCAGGCAGAGAGCCGCTTTCCGGCCTTTGGTATTCAGGTAGACGTTTCTCGAACTCATGGCCAGGCCGTCCGGCTCCCGGACAATGGGGCAACCGATGACTTCCACGCCCATGTCGAGATCTTTCGCCATGCGCTTGATCACGGCGAGCTGCTGATAATCCTTCTCACCGAAAAAGGCCTGATCGGGAAGGACCTGATTAAACAGTTTGGCGACTACGGTGGCCACTCCCCTGAAGTGGGTGGGCCTGTCCGTCCCGCAGAGTCCCCGACTCAGCTCTTCCACCTGAACATAGGTCTGAAATCCCGGCGGGTACATCTGCGATACGTCCGGGAAAAACACGATATCCGCGCCCACTTCACGAGTAAGGGTCAGGTCTCTATCCAGGTCGCGTGGATATTGGGAGAGGTCTTCGCTGGGTCCAAACTGGGTCGGATTGACAAAAATACTGACGACCAGAGCGTCGCACCGTTCCCTGGCCGCTTTCAGCAGGCTCACGTGGCCTTCGTGCAGAAAACCCATCGTGGGAACGAAGCCGATGCTTCCCCCATTTTGCCGAAAGGAAATAGACCATTGACGCATTTCCTGGACGTCTTTGATCACTTCCATAAAAAAACCTCCCGATTTCGTTGCACCGGAAGGCCGCCTTTGTTCATTCCGGATGGAGTCTGCTTCAGTGCCGGTGTCGATCAGTCCAGCCTAAAACCCTTCCGGAAGCGATGAAAGGGGTCTCGGTCCAACGATGTGGATCCAAGCCGTGTGATTTTTTCGCGCTTAATTTAAAAGCAATGCGCCCGAATGTCAAGAAGTCATTTGACAAAAATCCTCCAAAGGAAATTACTTTGACGATTCCATCAGTATTTAGATGGAGGCCCTGTGTGGAACGGGGCACGGTGTTGAGTTTGCGCGTTTCTTTGTTTCATTTCCCATGATAGGGGAACCTCATACCACGAAAAGCACGCATTGACGCGCCGGGAGCGTTGCATCACATCATCCGCCGAGGGATCGAACGGCGCAACATCTTTCGTGACGATACCGACAGAAGCCGGTTTGCCGATCGCCTGGGGAAACTGCCGGGCGAGATCGCAATCCCCCGTTTTCCATGGGATTTGGTCACCAACCGAGGCTGTAAAGAAACTTGAGTTAGGCAGATCGGCGTTTAGTCGGGCTGTCGGCCGGGGCGAACAGATTGCCTCGGATAATGCATTGTCCGCTGTAGAATAGAAACGCACAAAATCAACCCCGTCCCCCTTTTATCCGCCGGTACAACCCCATATTTTTCTAATACAGGGCTCGTCTCTAATTAATTAATAAATGGATGGTTTTACTTCAGGGGGGCGCAAGCGCCACCCCTTGGTCGCGAGAACCCACTCTGCATTGAGATTCATGCCATCTTGATTTAGGAGTTTGCCGAATCCAGGCGTCACACAGATTTCATTCCATGCGTGCTGCTGGAGCTTTGCTGCTTCATTCGCAGCGGGTCCGATAAAATCAAGCCGGCCAAAAAGGAAAACTCGATCCAGTTCTCCAGAGGCGATACCACAGCCGATTGCAAGCGGAAAACCAGACTGTTCCAGTCGCTCCCGGCCAGCCGACACTGCCAGTTCACAAGCGTGTAAGAATTTTCTTCCGTGTCCCCGTGCGGGTTCGATCATCGGCTGATCAGGAACGGTTCCCTCGTACCAATCAGCCTGCGACACTGTCATTACACCATCGCCGGTACCTTTCAGGAACAACTTCTTCCAAGGCGCAGACGATTCACGAGGGAAGCCCTCATGTATAGAAGCTTCAAGGGCTTCGATTGCCAGCTGAACATCTTCGGGGGTGGCATCCTTCGACCAAGAGGTAAAGCCGCGCAGATCGAAGAATGCGACAATGCACATCTGACGCTTAAGTGGGTTTAGAGATTCAAAAAGCGGAAAGCCAAGGTCCTCCGCTCCTTCCCAAACCGCGAAACCATGATCGAATGCTTGGTAACACCCGAATGCGGTAGAGCCGAGGAACCGCTCAGATGATTTTGGCGCACCCAATTTATTCCTCCACCGACGGAAAACCTTGCCAAGGGCACCAAGGAACTTGAACACCCCTCCATCTTCTCGAACGACGACACCTATATAACTTCCGCTTTCTGTCGCTTCCTCGACCTCGACAAAAAGCCAAGAACCACCCTTCAAGCGCTCTGGGCTGATACTCCGAACCTCGCGGCCTTTCAGTGCACGGTGATCTGCATATGCCCTTCGGGCTTGGTCCTCAGTCATGAGATTTCTCCTGAAGATAAAGCATCCAATGCCGTTAATCAGCTGCGGGGCTTTTTGCGTCGGCTGAATGACCTTCGGTAAAGGTTTCGATATTCGATTTCAAATCACGTGCTAAATTGTCTAAGTCAGGAAAAATGGTTGCTGCCGATACTCCCAAAATTGAAAGGTCTCTTAAAAGATCCCTTTTGGCATTTGCATCAATCTTGTATTCGAAAAGGCAATCGGACACTGCGATGGACTTTTTTGACAGAATGTCTTGGATTGGTGATAGGTTCGTTCCGTGAATAGTGAAACAGCTACGTTGTGCAATCATGCGGTGGTCTTGATAGGTTGCAGGGAAGGCAAGAGGAATGTCAATATCTAACCCGATTTCATCTCGTAACTTTTTCATGCCTTGGTCAACCACACGGTTCTGCCAAGCCAAGGCGACGTATAGACTACCGCCGCGATGAAAGCTTAGGGGATAATTAGGAAAAGTGTTTTGTGAACCAGAAATCTCATTAATGCGATGCGGATTTAACATATAAATTCTTGGGTTTTCATTTCCTCTATTTATTGCAAAGTAAAGAGCGAGTAGGGCGCCCTCTGTCCAGTCAAGTAACCTTGTTGGAACTCCATAATGTTGGGCCAAAAAAAGCCATAAATCCAGCTGTTGACGCCCAGGTACATTTGTAAGTCCACCAGCTTGTCTTCGGAAAGATTGTAGCAAGTAGTTTTCTTCATGTGCTTTATAGAATGCTATTTTGGGGCACAAAGGTTGGTCATCGCCAGATTCACCTCGAAACCATGGCTTAGTTCGCTTATCCCATGTGTTTAGATCTCTTTTGATACAATCGATCAGTTCTGTAACGGTTTTGATCATTTTTGACCCTTACCGCTTGACATCAGTGGCGCACGCTTCTTGCACTCCATTGAATGCAAATGTCATCTACAGCATTCAATGACTGCCTACGGCCTCTATCATTATGCCATATGGAGACATTGTTTCATTGTTGACTTGTTTCGGTCCGAATCAGTTCCCGAACGGCTCCGCCAGCTACGATCAACTCCTCATCCATCTCCGCCGTCTTCACCGCACGGCAGATGACCTGAAAGTCGTTCAAGAAAGTCCGTCCGATCAATATCATCCTCGAAAATCGCCCGGCTTTCGATTCCTCGGATACTGATGTGGCGCAGCGCGCCGGGCGGGTCAATGGGACCTTGCCTTGGCATGCGTATCGGATAACCGTTTTGCACTTGCATATCGACGAGGAAACAACGTCCCTGTGCCACTCATACTAAATACGCGCTATTCTATTCTTCGCGTGAAAGGGGCAGGATGCGAGCCCTGGCTCCCTTCGTATCGATACTTACCAATGCCCCCCGGTCTAAAACTTCTCCAAGCTGCTGAAATGCTGAGATTACTGTTGCACCGATGCGCTTCGGTGAAATATCTTGTGCTCGCAACTGCAACACACTTGGAGAATCAGCCTTGGTGGCGGCGAGGATTGCACCGAAATCAAGATCATGGGTAAATACCACGAAACCGTTGGATCGCGCCCAAAAGAGGATTTCACGATCTGATGCATTTGAAGGACCGATCTCCGACCAATGTAAACACTGGTGACCTTCCGGTTTCAGAACTTCAACCCATTGGGGGGACAAGTTCATGTCTATCACGATCTTCATGCAATTTCCGTCTTGACGGGAACTTCAATCTCTTCAACTCTCCAGGCGGCATACCGAAGCGCTTCATCGATATCTTCGTTTTCCAAATAAGGATACATTTCCAGGATGTCTTTCTTGGTATGGTCTGAAGCTACAAGACCAACGATCATACCAACGGTTACCCGCATGCCGCGGATACAAGGTTTTCCACCCATTATTTCAGGGTCGAAGGTAATCCTTTTTAATAATTCCATACTACCCTCCGTCGAAAACAGGACCTTAAATTAATAATACATATTATCATCCCGAAATCGCGATTTCCACCCTACAACCACGCGTTTTCCCGGGTTGGCGAGAAGAACTCGGCTCAGACACAACATCTGGTATAGCTCCAAATGGCCTGCCGAGTTCACAATACTTGCCAGGTCTATTATTCGCTCGAAAGCTTCAAAGATTCAGGCTTCGGTTCGCGGTGGTGAACCTCGGAAGCCCGCTTGCGGCGTTCCGCTGTTCATGAGGACCGTAGTACGGAAGCAGTTCCCTCACACCCTGTCAAGTCTGACACCCACCGTCTTTTCTTCCTGGTGAATGCCTTGGCAACGGATGGCCGCTCGGCGAAGCCTTGCATCTCTCGGGAAGGGATCAGCGATCGCTCGGCGGAAGTCCGGATCGCCGGCTGCCCGTCGCCGGCTTTCCCATGGGGAACGTCAGGCTCGCGCCGAACCACCCGATGATCGTTACCGAAACGAGCATGAGAACAAGCAAGAAAAGATACATGACGCCGGCCCATCCGAAACGATCGAGGACGGCCGGATCCTCCAATCTCCATGCGAAGGCTGCGATCTCAGTGGCCAGAAGGACGAAAGAAAGCCGCAGCTTGATCATCACCGGGCGCATTCGCTTGGCCCGGTATTTCGTCAACCAGGTATAGAAGCCGGTGGCAATGGCTATGGGCGTGAAAAAAATGCCGGCCCCGAGGCAATCGAGGGCCGTGATCTCGAAGGCTTTTATCCCCAGGAGAAGATAGAGCGCGTCGAACATGACGGCGGCGTAGGTAAAAGCAATCGGGAAGTGGACGGTCATGGGGTGAGAATGGGTTTTCAAAAAGTACGCCCCGGCGGAAAGCCGCGAAAAATCGTCGGCCGGCTCTCCTTCGGCAATTCCGCTCTCCTTCAGGGTTCCCACCCGGGGATATCGTTCCAAAAAACTTGGGTCGTGAGGAGCGGCCAGGATATCCGAGGTCAAGTCCTTTCCGGCATGGTGGCGGTTCATGTGCACGCCGCCTTTCCACACTTTGCTTCCGGTCACGTCGTAGACTTTGCCCCGGTGCGCGACATACGCGGGGTTTCCGTCTTTCCCGTTGAACCGGTCGATTTCTTCGGCTGAGGACTCTTTCATCCGGATCCTCGGCGCCGTCATCTTCGTGTTCGCCGTTATAGTCCCCGTCCCTCCGACGCCCGAAGAGACGTTGTCATTGCCGTTGTCCGATCATACGCCGCCAGGGACCGATCACACCTTTAACAAGGCGATGTCATTGGGAATCCGTTGGCGGCCCGGATCCGATGAAACGAATCCGTCGTCCGGGCCGAAAAACGCTTTCCCTCAACTTACAACGCTTTCTCCTCTCAAGGCGCGGATATCCTCTTGCGTATATCCCAGATCCCCGAGGACCGAATCCGTATGCTGGCCGAGGGTGGGCGCGGCCGTTCGGGTGCCCGCCCGGCAGGCGCTGAAATGAACCGGGTACCCCGGTATCTGCACAGGACCCAAGGCGGGGTGATCGAAAGGAACCATGTACCCGTTTTCCAGGGCCTGTGGATCGCCTTTTAGTTCCTCCACACGCTGGACCGAGCAGAACATGAGCTGCCTTGCGAGAAAAATCTCCATCCATTCGTCCCTGGTCTTGGTGGCGAATACTCGGTCGAAGTGGGCGACAAGTTCCTCGTTGTTGGCCGCCCTCGATGCGTCGTCCACAAAACGGGGATCCTCGAGCAGGGCCGATTGTCCCGTAACCTCGCAGAAAATGGGCCAGTAACGTTCTTCCGGATGATGCGTTCCGAGGATCCATTTGCCGTCGCTACAGCAGAAGCAGTTGCGCAGAGGCGAATGCTTCAATCGGTCGGACGGCAGCGTCGGGTCCAGGGAGAGCAGGTTGTTCAGCATCAGGTTCGGATAGGTAAGCCACAAACCGGCGCCGAATAAAGATACGTGGACTTCCTGGCCGATTCCGCGACGTTCCCGAACGAACAATGCGGTGAGGATGGCGTGGCTCGCGGCTATGGCCGTGGCCTGATCAAGGACTCCCAGGTGGAGAAGGGCCGGCTGTTCCGATCCCGTTATGAACATCATTCCGGATCGGGCCATGCCCAGAGGATCGAAGGCCCCCAGATCGCTCATGGCGCCTTCCGGTCCGTAGCCGCTCACGTTGGCGTGAATGATCCGCGGGTTGACTTTGGACAGCGTGGCGTAATCCACGCCCAGCTTGGTTTTGGTGCTCTTACGCAGATTGGTCAGGAACACATCGGCCTGCTCCACGAGGCGATGGAGAATCCCGCGTCCCTTCGGATGCGTGATGTCCAGACAGATCCCTTTCTTGTTGCGGTTGGACACCTGATGCATGACGCTCTGCCCGTCGGGCATCGACATATCCATGCCTCCAACAGTGGTCCAATACCGCTCCGGATCTCCCTTTTCGGTTTCGATCTTGATCACGTCCGCTCCCAGGTCCCCCAGTATGGCCGTGGCGCCGGGTCCGGCGTGGAACACGCCGTACTCGACAATGCGGATACCTTCCAAGGGGCCTGCCATCCTGTCTGCTTCATCTCTGCTCGAGTTCATCCACGCACCTCCATGCAACAGCGGAATTCGGGCATGTAAGCACAGATCGAACAAAGATGCAAGAAGCGGAGGGGACCCTTCGGAACGCCTGTTCAGGGAACACCGATTTTCTGCCTTTGGATCTGAACCCCATTTTATAAAGATGTAGCGATTGCTACTGAATTCCAAGGCGAGTTGTTCTATAGTCGAATCATGGGAACCCATTCTCGAATTCCGGTAAGGAACCATCCAAAGGCTTGTCTTTGTCAAGAAATCGCCGGTAAGGACATCGCTCTGTCTCCGATCTGTATCGGTCAACTCTGGATCTTCCAGAATCTCGATGCGGAAGAGATCGAGGCGCTGAGCCGGGATGCGCTTCGAAAAAAAATGTCGAAAGGGCAGGCGTTGTTCATGCAGGGTGATCCTGCGGACGAGATGTTTCTCATCAAAGGGGGGCGGATCAAGCTCAATAAGGTCCTTGAGGACGGCGCCGAAATCACGCTGGATATTCGCAAAGCCGGCGATTTTGTCGGCGAGAACATGTTCTCCGAGGAAGTTGAATATCCGGTAAGCGCCTATTGCCTCGAAGACACGTTGACCTGCGGCTTTTCGAAGGGCCAATTCGAGCGACTTGTTTTGAAGCATCCCAACGTGGGCCTTCAGATCATAAAAAACCTCAGCGAGCGGATTGCCTGGCTCACCAGTCGTGTCGGAAGCCTGGCCGTTACCAACATCGAAGACCGGCTTTACCGCGTGCTCGCCACGGTAGCCAGGGAACACGGCGCATCGAGTTCCCGCGGATTGGCGATCCAATTCCCTTTGACGCACGAAGATCTGGGTTTTCTCACCGGCGCCCACCGGGTCAGCATCACCCGAGCCATGAAAGCGCTGAAACGTTCAGGAAAGATCATTCATGAAGGCAAGAATCTGATCCTGCCGGCATTGAACCTGGCCTGACGGCTATTGCGCACCTGAGGCAAACGGAGTTCGTCCCGCCGTCTTCTACAAATCCAAGCCGCACCACGGCCCTTTCCGGAAGGGGATCGAGGTACGGATAATCCTGAAGACGACCGCCATCGCTCTACACTGGTTCAATCCGATTTTTCCACGACATCCGTCTCTTCAGTCGTTCCTGAAAAATGCCGTGATGTAACTGTTGCTACAGACAGCTTTCCTGCCGGCGTTTATTCTATAACAAATTTTATCCCTAAAAGGAGCTAAGCCTATGCAACCTCAGATCATTGGCATTTCAGGGAGTCCGATCAAGAACAGCAACACGGACCGACTGGTTCAAGCCGTCTTGGAAGCAAGTGGATTATCCACGGAATTTGTCAAACTCAGCAAAATCAATGTGCGTCCCTGCATCGCCTGCCTCGGCTGTAAGGAGGATAACGTCTGCAAAGTGAAGGATGATTATCCCGAACTTGCGGAAAAGGTCCTAAGGGCCGGAGCGTTGGTAGTGGGAGGGTACACTCCCTATGGCGCGGCTGACGCGTTTACGAAAGCGTTTCTCGAAAGGCTGTTTTCACTTCGACACCGGAACGGTCTCAATCGGGGCAAAGTCGCCGTGGTGGTCACAACGGGCATCGGACGCGGAGCGCCCGGCCTCGACGAAGCGAGCAGCCAGATCGCTCACGCTTTGAAACTGGAAGGCATGGATGTGCTCGGTCAATTGAAAGTCACCGGCAACCCGGAGTGCATGGTTTGCGGCTTTGGCGAGACATGCACCATGAGTGCGCTGCCCTGGATTTTCGGACAGGATACCAAGGTGACGCCGGATAAATTCAGCAAGGTGGAAGACCAAACGGAAACCTGGGACCAGGCCAAGGCATTAGGCCGGGAAATGGCCCGCCGTTTGGGCGAACAGATACGCATGTAGTCCGCCGGCCGGGTCGAAGGGGGATGCACGGTTTGTGGGAAAGGGGATTGCTCTTTCGTGCTTATTCCCGAGGTCAAAATGAGGCCCCGACCATCCGCGAAGGTTGACCTGTATGACAAGCAGGGTGCGAGACCATCTCCAAAAAAAGTAGTCCCGGGTCTCGCTCTTGCGCTATTTGTTGAAGCGGCTGCACCATCACGTTGTCTTTTCCCATCATGATTTGCCCTTCCTTCACCATGGCTTCGCCTTTGTCCATCATCATCCGTCCTTCAGATTTCATCATTTTCCCTTTGTCGATCATCGTCCGCCCCTCTTTCACCATCCTTTCGGCTTTATCCGACGGCATTTGACCCGCTTCCAAAGCACGTCCAAATGACCCGGAATTACACTAGATTGATAAACTACGTGACGTATGGGATACATACATAAAGTGAACGTTCCGTGTGTGCATTCGCAGGATGGTGGAGCCGATAGCATCTTGGAGAAAATCGCCAATCCTTGACAATCGGCGGCATTTGTTTAAAAAAGGGATTTCCGAATTCTTTCTCCAAGAATTTTCGGGTTCGTCAAATAGGGTACGCCGGAGTCGAGATGAACAGGTCAGGATCTCTGCAGGTGCAGGCCTGCGGGCTCTCAAATCTATGGACGGCAGCCTGCTAGGCGAACCTGAAGCGTCCAACAGGAATCGGGGCTCGTTTTTGTGTTACCCGGGCGGAACGAAGCGCCCCCGAAGGGAACTATGTAGCCCTATGGATAAGGTATTGCCTCTATTCCGAAACGGACACCGGATAGACTCGAGAGCAGGTGATGTCGTTCTAAAAACCTTCTAATCATGCCATTGCGAGGATGTAGCGCATGGAAAGAGCACACGACAGGAATGTCAAGGATTATGTACGATTGGTGGAACCCAGAAAGCTGACAGCGGAGCTCCCGTTAAGCGACAAATCTTATACAACCGTGATGGAAGGACGACAGGTCATACAAAACATGATCGCCGGAGAGGAGCCTCGGCTGCTGGCGATCGTGGGACCCTGTTCCATCCACGATGATGCATCGGCTATAGATTATGCTCGTAAGCTCAATGAGTTACGGATAGAAGTCTCCGAGACCATGTTTGTGGTTATGCGCGTCTATTTTGAAAAACCACGCACCACCGTGGGCTGGAAGGGCCTGATCAATGATCCGCATATGGACGGCACCTGTAACATTCTAGACGGCCTGCGCAAGGCGCGCCGAATTCTAACGGGAATTACCGAAATGGGGTTGGCGGCCGCCACCGAATTTCTGGACCCCATAACGCCTCAGTACCTGGCCGATCTGATCAGCTGGGCGGCGGTCGGTGCGCGCACTTCCGAATCCCAGACCCATCGCCAGATGGCCAGTGGACTCTCCATGCCGGTGGGGTTCAAGAACGGCACCGACGGCAACCTGGACGTCGCGGTCAACGCCATGCTGGCCTCACGCGCCCCTCAGAGTTTTATCGGCATCGATCACGACGGACACACGTGCATTGTTCAGACCACGGGAAACCCTTACGGACATGTGGTGCTGCGCGGCGGCAAACGTCCCAACTATGACCCCCTCAGCATCGAGGAGGCGCGGCTACAACTGGCCGGTCACAACCTTCCCGAAGCCATTCTGGTGGACTGCTCCCACGCCAACTCGAAAAAGAAGTTTCAGGGCCAGCCCATCGTTTGGCGAAACGTGATTCAGCAAGTTACAGCGGGGAACGATGCCGTGATCGGACTGATGCTGGAAAGCAACCTGCATGAAGGCAGCCAGAAATATGGCTGCGGTCCCGACGCATTGAAATACGGCGTGTCCATCACCGATGAATGCGTATCGTGGGAGACCACGGAGAACCTGTTGCGCTGGGCGCACGAGCAACTGTCGGCCAAGCGCTCCTCGGGATCCGTGGCGTCTCATCGCTCAATTTCCATGTAGCAGGAGGCGGCAAATGATATGAGGACTCCAACGAAGAGTTATGCCGCGGAGGACTCCCATATCCATGTGCGAGTCACCTTGGAATACCTGTTCGTAACCGTCTTCGGAACACCTTATCTATGAGTTCTACGGTTTCTTCACCTGAATCAGAGACGTTCTCACCCAAAGAGCGGCGGTTCGTAATGAACGACAGAAGTGAGGATATCCGATTCCGCATCCTGGTGCCGATCGTAACCGGGGGTATTCTGTTACTATTCCTGTCTGTGGCCGGCGGTTACCGTCTTCAAAAAAAAGCCATCGATGAATCTGTTCATAAGCGAATTGCCGGAGTGCAGCGTCTATTTCGGGGACTGCTTTCCGAAGAGGCGCAAGTTATGAACGGACAGCTGGATTTCATTGAAATGGACCAGGCCCTTTTGGACGCCTTTCTGGCAAAGGACCGCCAAAAGCTGCTTCAGGGCGTAATGCCGCTTTTTGAAGAGATGCGTTCAAAGTACCGGATTACTCATTTCTATTTCAGCGAGCCCGATAAAGTCTGTTTCCTTCGGGTGCACTCCCCAAGCCGCTACGGCGATCCGATAGAGCGATTTACCATGGAGGAAACCGCCGCAAGCGGGAACCCTTCATCCGGCATCGAGCTTGGCCCCTATGGAACCTTCACACTGCGGGTAGTGCGTCCCTGGAAAATGAACGGGAATCTGGTCGGCTATCTCGAGTTGGGTATGGGGATCGAGCACATTACCCGACTGATCAATCGGGCGCTTCATGTGGAGCTCTCCGTTCTGATAGATAAAAAATTCCTGGACAGAGGGGATTGGGAGGAAGGGCTGAAGATCCTCGATCGAGGCGGGGACTGGGAGCGGTTCAATGATTTCGTCATTATTGACCGGACCATGGAAAACTCCCCGGCCTTGGAAGAGCTGCGGCGCCGGTCTATAGGCGGTGACGAATCCATCTTCTCCAGTCGGTTGGGAAACCGGAGCTTCAAAGGGCGGTTCTTTCCTCTATTCGACGCGGGAGGCCGCAGGGTAGGCGAGATATTCAGCCTGGTGGATGTGTCTTCTCAGCAGAAGGACCTGGTGATATTGATCGTGTCCCTAGGGGTGCTGACCGTTGCCATCGGGGGCGGCTTGCTCCTGTTCTTCTACATATACATTGGCGGCATTCAGAATCGCCTGGTCCACTCGAGGGCGAAGATCCAAGCGGAAGTGGAGGAACGCCGGCGAAGTGAGAAGGCCCTCCAGGCTTCGCAAGAGAGTTACCGGTCTCTGTTTGAAGAATCGAAGGACGCGATTGTCTCCACGGACGCGGATGGCAGGATTCTGATGGCCAATGCGGCGGCCAAGGAGATGTTCGGACTTGCCGAGACAGAGATCGGTGACTGGGACTTCAAGAAGTTCTACGTGGATACTTCCGCCGCCCGCAAGTTTGTCGCCGCTGTGGGTGAACACGGTTTTGTCCGGGATTTCGGAGTACAGCTTTACGGTAAAGATCGGTCCGTCATGGACTGTCTGTTGACCGTAAAAGCCAGACGATCGTGTGATGGAACCGTCGTCGGTTACGAGGGGATTATCCGGGACGTGTCTCCCTACAAGCGAATGGAAGAAGAACTCAGGCGCCTTGCCACGACCGATTCCCTGACCAACCTTGACAACCGCCGCAACTTCCTGGAGCTTACACAAAAGGAAATCAACCGCTCCAAACGTTATCAGCATCCGCTTTCGTTGGTTATGCTGGACATTGACCGGTTCAAAAAGGTCAACGATCATTATGGGCACTCGGCCGGAGACCGGGTGCTTAAGGAATTGAGCCTGGTCTGCCGGCGTCAACTGAGAGAAAGCGACATATTGGGCCGCCTGGGAGGCGACGAGTTCGCCATCGCATTGGTGCAGAGCGAGATACAGGAGGCCGCTCTCGTGGCTGAGCGTATCAGGCAAGCCATAGCCGAAACCTCGGTTCGGAGTGGAATGTCCGAGGTTCGTTTCACCATCAGCTTGGGAGTGACCCAGATGTCACTGGAAGGAGACGACCTTGACGCCTTGCTCGACCGCTCCGATAATGCTTTGTACGCGGCAAAAGAGGCGGGAGGAAACCGGGTCAGGACGGCGGATTGATGGGTTGTGACTCAGCCATTTCTTGCCGTGGCTAAAGCCTCGAGCGTACAAAAAGGGCCCTATCCGAGTTGGATTAGGAGAAAAATTCCAGCCTGCCCTACACCACCGGTTTCGGGAACGACCTGATTGAATGCACCCCTGCCCCTCTACTGACTATTCGACATCCAATACCTGCCTGACGGCCCTCAAAAGTTCGGCTTTGGTGAAGGGTTTACTCACGTATCCGGCGGCCCTCGACCCTGCGGACTTGCTTACAGGCCCGTTCTTCGAGTATCCGCTGGCTATGATCACCCTGGAATTGGGATCGATTTGCCTGAGTCGCTCCAGACACCGGAGTCCTCCCATGCCGGGCATTCCGATATCCAGAACCACCAGATCGAACCTGCGGGGCGATTCCTGATAGAGTTCCAGGGCCGCTTCCCCGCTCTCGGCCTGAAATACCTGGTAGCCGTTTCTGATCAATATCCTGGCTGCGATGTCCCGCAGGGCAGGTTCATCGTCCACAATAAGGATCGTTTCTTCACCCTTGGCCGACTCTTGCACGGGCTGATCCTCGTCGGGGGCCGGGTAGTTTTGTTTTTTCAATTTGGGAAGATAGATCTTGAAAGACGTCCCCTGATTCGGCTCGCTATAGCAGCCTATGTATCCTCCATGATTTTTTACGATGCCGTACACCATGGCCAGGCCCATGCCGGTGCCCTTGCCTACTTCTTTGGTGGTGTAAAAGGGATCGTACATATGTTCCAATGTTTCCTTGTCCATACCATGGCCGGTGTCACTGACCATGAGTTGAACGTACTCCCCCGAAGGAGCTCCCGGATGCAGCCGACAATCGGTCTCGTCCATGGTTACCCGTTCGACTTCAAATACCAGCCGACCTCCTTCCGGCATGGCATCCTTGGCGTTGGAAGCCAGGTTCAACAGCACCTGCTCGATCTGGCCTGCATCACCGTGTATCAGGGCAGGTTGGTTTTCGAGGTGCACATCGATCCGGATCATTCGAGGAATGGTTCGTTTCAGCATTGCAGCGACCTGGTTGACCGTCCGATTGATATCGAGGGGCTTGAAATCGGCTTCCGCCTTGCGGCTGAAGGCCAGAATGCGCCGTACGAGGTCTCTGGCCCTCTCAGCCGCTTTCATCACCTGTTCCAGTTCCTCCGGGCTTGCCCTGCCGGCCCGGTTTTCCTCCAGCGCCAGTTCGGTGTAGCCGGTGATGGTCGTCAGAATGTTGTTGAAATCGTGGGCGATGCCTCCAGCCAGCGTGCCCACGGCTTCCATTTTTTGGGCCTGTCGTATCGCTGTGCCGGATTCCCCGAATCTGGTTTTGCAGAGCCTCGCCGGTTCGAAGAGCGATCATGGATGGATGCTTTTCGCCTGGACAGTCCCTCCCGTCTTCGTAAATCAGATGCCAATCATAGTTAACCGAGGTCCGGCCGATGGCTTCGCCGGCGGGTATGCCGAAAATTTGCTCGGCGCTTCTATTCCAAGTCCGTATCTCCCCGGTGCTGAGCTGCAGAATGACGCCTTCATTGAGGGATTCCACTATGGATCGGCACCGCACCTCACTTTCTTTCAGCGCTGTTTCCGCCTGGTATCGGGCTGTCGTGTCTTCATATATCGCCACAATCTCGCCGCAGGGCAATTTACAGACGTAGTTTTCGACCCAGAGCATCACCTCATCATCCCTGTAGAGCGAGGTGGGATGGTGCTCGGGACGTCCCGATTTCCAAACCCGCTGGAACACCTCGAACAACCCCAGATCTTCAACGCCGGGGAACACCTCCCTGACACTACGTCCTATTATATTTTCCTTCTTTTTCTTTCCCTGAGCGAGGCCTGCGCGGTTCAAATCCTTAAAAATAAAATCTTCTCCATCGTTCACTGCCTCATAAATCGCCACTCCGTTACTCATATTGTCGAACAGTTCTCTGAACCTGGTTTCGCTTCCGACAAGCGCCTGGTCAGTCTTAAACCTTTCCGTAATGTCAGTACTATATATCGCCAGATAGGATATTTCCCCAACTGCGATGGGAGCAATGGTGTTATGGTATCGGCGTCCATGTACCTCGTCTTCAAACTGGATGGTTCTCCCGGTTCTGAGAGACTCGTATCCCTTCTGTTTCCTGGCTTCCGCGAGCTCTGGAGGGAAATAATCCCTAAGCGCGGTTCCTATCAGTTCATGCACCGTTTTTCCCAGCCTTGACGCCCCTTCATGATTGGCGGCCACAATCTTGCCCGACGGATCTATAAGGAACATTCCATAGGGCGCTTGGCGGACCAGTTCATGGACGGGGTCGATACTCTGTTCCGGGGCTGGTTCGAATACATGGGGAGTGCTTATTGACTGGGGATTGTCAACACATGAACTGTGTTCTCTCGGCTCAGCGGCAGGCTGTTCTTTGCTCTTGTCGTCTTCTTTCATGGCATTCCTTTGGAACTGGGGGTGAAGATACTCGATCCAAAACAGGCCAACCCACCAGACCGCCCGGTTCCGTGAAAATCGAACGTTCAGGCCCCTTCCTCGCCCGCATTTCAACTCCGGTTTGGGGCCTCGTCAGAACGCGCGGTCCCTCTTGAACCATTATTTAGGAATGTTTCCAAAGCGCCGGCAGTAAGCGACTCCTTTCTCGGGATGAACAAGCCCGGCACGCGGCCGAGCAGCAATGAGGTTTTCTTGTTAAGAGGAATATTGCGCAAAAGAAGAGCCAACTATCCTTTCTTTCATAATATAAAGTCTGTACAATGACGTCAATGTAGTAGGTTGCGACGTGTCGCAAGCGGACCAGTGGATGGATTGGAAATGATGGGATCTTGGTCCTTTTTCAGACTGCAGGATGACCGGCCCAGTTTTAGACTTCCAACACGAGAAGTCCGGAGGATTCAGAATTCATGGGTATCAAAGACGAAATCATCGCTTTGGCAAGACGGATGCGCGTCGACAAGATCGGATTCACCACCAGGGAACGCCTGTCGGACGCGCCGCCGTCCGCGGATCTGGGATATGTGCTCCCGGAGGCACGGTCCGCTGTTTCTTTGGCCGTTGCACTCGAGAAGGCGCCTATACGGGCCTACCTGTCCAAGAAAGACCAGATGGCGCACGTCATGGATCACAAACGATCCTACATCACCCTTGGCGAGGCGGGGATGGCCATCGTCGATCTGCTGAAACGGAAGGGCTACGACGCCGTATCTCCCATTCCGAACATCGAGTACCGGCAGAATGAACCTTACATGGCCATGCTGCCTCCCATCTCGCACCGGTACGTTGCCGTGGCGTCCGGCGTCGGATGGCTTGGATGGAGCGGAAACGTCATAGCTCCCGAATATGGTGCAGCCATATCCCTTACGTCCGTGGTCACGACCGCGGAGTTCGAGCCCGATCCCATGGTGGAAGAAGACTACTGCAAGAACTGCCGCCTGTGCGCCGCGTCGTGTCCCAGCCAATTCATTTCCGTCAAAGAAACGGCCGAAGTCACCATCGGAGGCCGTATACAGACTCACAACAAGAAAGGCTGCAACCTGAGGTGCGTCATCACGTGCGGAGGCGCCAACGGTGTCCGCAGTCCCGATTCCAAATGGTCGACCTGGTCGTACGGGGTGATCGATCTGCCGGGACCGGGAGATGAAGAGGCGTTCATACGCAAGGCCAAGGAATACGCCGAAGACCCCAAGAAACGCCTGCTTCGAGCCATTGTGTACGACCTCGAGAGCCGCGGTTTCCAGACATGGCAGGATTTCAAACAGTTCTGGGAGAAGACCGTGCTCGTTACGTGCGCCAACTGCATGCTCGTCTGCTGGCCGAATCTCGAGGACCGAAAGGAGAACTATCGCCTCCTTACCCACTCCGGACGGGTGTTCCGGGGCGAAGACGGCAAGGCCGTTGTGAAGTCTCCGGATGAGGGTAGCTGAATTGCGGGGATATTATCCTGCCATGCCCTACGGGCCATTGGGACCATAGCGCGTCTTCCGATTCAGAAGGCTAATTGAAAAAGGTCTTGTTTTTCACTAAACTCGAATTTGTAACTGCTTGTCCGCTTTCAATATCGAGCCAGAGGAGTTCAGTGTGAAGTTTGTCAAAATGGAAGTGCTTATTGACAGGGGTAATTTTTCCTCAACGAGTGACTGGAAAAGGATCTATGATCAGATCAAGAAGGCTGTGTCGGCGATCGAATGGCCAAAAGGATCAGGTAGCTTTACGATACGCAAGCAATCCGGCAAAAAGCGTGGCCAAGGAAGTGGAGTAACACCGATAAAACGAGAGTTCATGGCGCAACTTGAGGGCTTCGGGTGGGAGCTGGAAAAGAGAGTCGATATCGCCTCCGTCAGCACTCCCGGCCCAATAGATGCTGTAAGAGAAGTGGGGGATCGACTCTTCGCAGTAGAATGGGAAACCGGAAACATTTCATCAAGCCACCGCGCCGTGAATAAAATGGCGGTCGGGCTGCTAAAGAAGCAACTCACCGGCGGAATTCTAATCCTGCCTACGAGAGAATTCTACCAGTATCTCACAGATCGAGTAGGAAATTTCAGGGAGTTGGCCCCTTACTTCCCCATGTGGAGGGCATTGAACATCGACGATGGATTCCTTGCGATCATCGCTGTTGAACATGACTACGCGAGCGCTGACGCCCCAAGAATTCCGAAAGGTACGAACGGGAGGGCTGTTGTTTAAGAGGGTCAGTTCTTTTGAAGCATTAAAATAAATTCCGATCGCATAGTGTTGGCCATGCCGGTAATTTGACGTTCTATTCTTCTTAACAAGCCCATCCCATGGTTTCGAGCCATTTCGGTCAGTTGATCCTGAATCCCGGTCACCTCTTCAGGATTGACTTTCAAAATCTTGCTTATTTGATTGTTGTTGGTACCCACGACTATGCTACAGATTTTTCCAGACTTAAGCACTCTGGAGCATTCAGCAATGACTTGGTTCATGTCGGAAAGATAATTTTCATATTTCTGCTTCAGATACCTTCCGCGAAGTCCCACCATGGACTCTCTCAGTTTATCCACGTCGACCCCGATGGCATGTAGGTGATATTCATCGTTAGCGAGGTAGTCGATTGCGAAACTATAAGGAGGCGAGAAGATAATCCCATCGACGGATTCGTCGGGTATTTCCATCTTGCGCGCATCACCTGTTTTGGGTTCAGCCTCTCCCAACTCATCCTGAAACCCATTCAACACGGTTTGAATTTTTTCAGCCACGAAAATGTATCTTTCCAATATGGCTTTGAACTGCTCTTCAAATGATTTGCGGTTGCTGCGCTCCGAGTATCCTTTTGCATCAAGGAATGCGAGCATCAGGTAATCCTGAACGTCCTGACGTTTGCTCCATTGAGGAATTGCATATTGCTTAGTTGTAATCCTTGGTTCTGTGAGTAAACTAACTTGTCTCCTTGGCGCTGAACTTGTCTCTTGTCCGACTTTATGGTTATAATACCTAAAAGTGGTATCAAAATCTCTAAGAGATGCCTTCAAATATCCAATAGGAACTTTTAAGCCATCGAGTTTGGCTTTTGCCATAAAGGAGCAAAAAGGGCTGGAATCGAGTCCGATGGAATGGATTCCCATTAGTGAAGCCTCTATAAGAACTGTTCCGGATCCCATCATAGGATCCAACACCACATTGCCGGGTTTAAGCCCCATGACGTTGATCAAGCCTTTGATCATCTGCGGATGGAATTTTCCCCTGTACGGAAAAAGACCGTTTGTGGCATATCCAGTCTTAAACTGATTGTTTTTGAAGAACGATTTGAGTCTTGACGATGAATGGTCGGCGAGCTTGAGAGGCTCACCTCGACATATCAAAAAATGCCGCGTTGGTAATCCATTTACGCTGGCGAAGTAAGCCCCGTTTCGCTGTATTTCTTCGTCCGTGAGAATCCGGCTTTCATAATAGGCAAGTTCAAGTTCGTAGACTTCGTTGAGTTGAGGAACTGGCTTTAGGTGTTTAGGAAGGACTTCATCATACAGGCTCTGTGATAGGATATCACCAAGAGAACCGAAGTCACGTCTTTCCTCTCGAAATAGCTCTGACATAGTATTGCCTAATCCTCTTTCTTTCGGAGCAAGTTGAGCAATATTTCCAAATCTGATTTCTTGTACAGTCTATAGAAGTTTACCGGATGTCTGATGGGCTTGAATTTTCCTGCGCGATCCCAATTTCTCAGGGTAGTGGCGGTTACGCCCAAAAACTCCGCCGCCTGTCTGATTGTCAAGAAGTCCTTAAAATTCTCCATGAAATAGCCCACTTCCAAAGATTTATGATCTTTATAAAACATTGTAAAAAACTAGTCAAGTCTAAAGCTGATGGCTTCTGAGTCGAGACGGAGACGTGTAGGCCAATATGAAGGTAAGCGCCAAGATGGGTATGCGCAGCGCCGGATCGCCAAGTTCAAGAGAAGCGAAGTTTCAGAGTAAAATTCATATGTTCGAACGCACCACGGGCGCCAATGCGTGGCTTCGTCTACCAGCGTCGAGTGAGCCGATCAGACAATCCGGATATCGAATTCAAGGCCGTATTCGGATTTGAGGTATTCCAATTCGGCCACCACGCTAGTATGGAACATGGTGGTCACGACAACCAGATCGGGATCGATGTCGCGAATCCTGTCCGGGCTCAGGATGGGAATCCCTTCGATGGTGCGTCCCCACTTGTCCGAATCGTTATCCAGCACCCCCACGATGGCTTTCTCGGGAAACATCCGCGTCAATTTCGGAAACCACTGTTTGAACCTGCTGGCCGCGCCGAAGCAGAGAACTCGCCGGTATGTATGCGGGGGAGTCGCTCCCTCGGCGCCCTCAACTTCTATCCAGCGGTATTTCTCATAACTCGAAGACGGATTGATATCTTTGTGCCGGTCGAGTTTGAATGGAGGCATGTTCCGGATTTTGCGTCCCATATACCCGAGCGCCGTGTACCCGTTGACCCCTTTGAGGGTCGTGTAGGTTTCCACGGTGTCGGTAATAATGGTGTCCGGATTAGTGGCTATCTCGTACATGCCGGGCATCCGATCGAATACGGGTACTTTGTGACCGGGATCGAGCAGCTCTACGTATCCATACAAGAATGCGATATCATGAGCAATGTGGAAAGGATTGTCCCTGTACGCGCAGGGTTCATAAATATTGGCCAAGAGGCCGCCGGTTTTCAGCATGAGGACCATCTCAAACAAGATGGGAAAGATGCTCATCGGGTAGCCCCACTCGATGGCGTGTTCGAGTACTCCCAGCGAGAAAATCAGATCGAAACGCTCGATCAAGTCCTCATCCGAACGGCCCGTCCCACAGAACCGATCGATGTAGAAGCCTCCCCTCCGCTCCAACTCGTCCGCATAGTTTCGGAGATCATCGAACTCGGGCAAGGATGAACCTGGTCTTTGAGGGGCGGTAATCTTGTCCATGGCATAAAACGTACACCCTTTGGACAGGAAAAAATCGGCCACGTGTTCATTCCTGCCGTGCCCCACATCGAGGACGGTCATGCCCTCCTCGATGGGAACATGCTCGAGGATCCAGGCCATTCCCCAATCCTTGGTGTGATACCGGGCAAAGGGATTGCCCCGGGTTTTCCACAGTGCCACGCTGGATTTCTTGGCATAGTCGATCATGGAGGAGTTCCTTCCGAAAACCGTATCGCTGCGAGGAGGCGTTCCTATTTGGATTGGAAAACGGAGCCGAACGGCTAGGCGGTTCTCATAGCGGATCTATGCATGGCTCCGTTTTCGAAGGGAGACGCGAGTCACCCAACCTCAGGAATCCGCCCATTCCTTGAGTTTGTTTCTGACTTTGTCCTCCAGCTTTTTCTCCACCTCCGGCCAGTCGTCGCTTTCCTGGGCCTCGGCCCACTTCCGCATCTCCCGTTTGACCTTAGCTTCAACTTTCTCGGCCACTTGGTCCCATTCCTGCTCACGCCGGCTCTTTCTCTTCCTGCACCAAGAGCCTGTGCCCCCGCCGAGCCAACAGGCGATTCCGATGAGAAAACCAAGATCATACATGGCGCCGGTGTTGTTGATCGAATACATTTTTATCGAGGTGAAAAAAGAAAGGATTAAGGTGATCCACGCGATGAACCCATGCCAGAGTCCGGGGAAAAAACCGGCCGGGTTGTCTCCGTTGTACGGACCCTCGGGTCCTGCAGCGCAGCCGACGATCGCAAAAAACGTAAGCAATAGGATCAGACGCAACGCGATACCCACCTTGTGTCCCCTTTCTTTTGCTTTGCAAACGTAGCTTCCGCGGCATCCGGAAAAACAGGGGTTATGTACCAAAGCCCGGAGTCCCAGTCTTTCAGACGGAATTCTCCGGACCCTGGATGGCGTTTGATCAAGAAACGCCGAGGGTATTGGATTCTACGAAAGCACCGATCCGTCCATTCACATGTTCTCCGTGCGATGCGTCTGATCGTATGCGCCGTCCCAATTAGGAATCGGATGGGGTGCTTATTCTCACAGATCCCCGCATACGGCATAGCAATTGATTTGTGTGCTGCTGGCTCCCGAATGTGTGACCCCCACCCGCCATCCCGAGAGGTCCGATATGGGGGCATTTAGAATGATAGAGATGGTAGGGAACGAAAAGGCATTATTATAACCTCCGCCGAGGACTTTGTCCCCGGAATTGCAGAGAGCGTCACAGTTGGTGAGTCCACCTCCAACCGGCACGCTTTGCTCCGTGGTGACGAGATAGATGTTGGCGATACCGGGCGGGCCTTGCGCACCGGGGTCACCCGCATCTCCCTCGGGACCCGATGGACCTGTCGGGCCGGTTGGACCCGCCGGACCCACGGGCCCCTGCGGTCCTGCGGGCCCCTGATCCCCCGGTTCGCCCTTGCCGAAACCTTCGAACGTGCGTATGAGGGTGTAACTTGCGCCGGGCGAACTGGGGAAGGTCAGCATAGCCGTGGCGTTATCCGCGTCCACGAAATTCATGGTCAAGTGATAACCCTGACCTCCCAGATCTTCCACGTCCACCGTCCCGGATTCGAATTCGGTGTCCAGAAAAGCGGCGAACTCCACTCCGTCGGGAGAGTAGATCACCACTACCGATTCGTCAGTGACGTCGTATGATTGTACATAAAAACTGACGGCGTCCGAAGGGGTCGCCGATTTCCAAATGCCACATTGAGCGAAACAGACCCCGGTTATCGAGAAGATCGACAGGCCGAGCACCATAAGTAGCGTAATCCATCGTTTCATCGTCTAGTCTCCTTCTTGTTGTGAGTTATGATTGGGTTTGATTCTTGATGTTCGACGTTTCGACTCAGAAGGTGGTTGAGGGAGTCTTCCGGATGAGGGTTTTCCGGACTCCTCCCAAGGCTTCCGAATCGGGGTCATCCCGCAGGGTAACCCCTTCCGGAAGTCGCGAGCACCGTACCGTCTCAGGTGCATAAACGCATCCGGGCAGTCGTTACCGCAGGATGCGCTCGATACGGATCCTGTTGTTCCCCAGCAAGCACCGAGCTTCCGGACCTCATAATCCCTGCTCTACACCTGCGCATTTCTAAGGGTCTTGACGGCGATCGTTGCAAGGGCGATGACCAGAAGGAGCATCCCCCAGTGGGTAAGGGTGGGGACATGAGTAGGTGCTTCCCGCGCGGCCGTAACGTCCTGGGCAAAAATCCGGTATCGGTTTCCCCGGGTAACAATCTCCGCGTTTTCAAGAATGGCCAACAGGGGAGCCGCGGCGGTGTTGCTGCCGGCATAAAATGTCAGATTGTAGGTGTCTTCGAAAGGGAGGGGTTCATATTGCTCCGGCTCGGTAGTGGTAAAGTAGTTTCCGAATTCGTCTACATAGCTTTTTTCACCCACGGCCAGAGGGTTCGAAAATACGTCCATACTTTGGGGGAAGACATCGAGGAGGTAGTCCAGATCGGTTCTGAGTTGAACCACATTCCCGTCAACGAATCTGGGAGGGAATCCGCTGTCGCCGCCGAACCTTTGGATCACTTCCTGGAGGTTGACCTGATCCGCAATATTCAGCAGATCCCGGAGGATCTGGAGCACCGTGTAATTGTGGCGAGAAAAGACGTTTCGTTCACTCCCGTCCACTTCCTGACTGATGAGATGGATACTCATGATGTCGGGCTCTTGGGCTAGGGCGGGGAAGCACAGGAACACGCACAGCACGGCGACGACAAGGTATTTAGCCATAACTCGGAACCTCCCAATGTAGTTAAGGAATTATCCGTGAATCGGAAGGAAAAGTCAAGTTTAATGGGAAGTTAAGAGAGGCCGGCTCGGCCGTCGAAGACCTGCTGCTTTCAGCCTATCAAGCATCCGCCGGCCGAGCCGGGCGCGGGATTTCCGTCGGTAACTCATACGAGGCGATTCTCTTCGACCAGTTGAATAGGACTTCGAGAGAACCCTATCCATCGTTTCAGCGAAGAGGGAGAGGGCGCACGGCTCACGTACGCGGGCGCCTCCCGATCAGCGTTCGGATCATTTCGTCCAAGGCGTGGAGGAATCGGGAGCGATCCCGCTTTTGAAAGGGGGCCGGGCCGCCCGTCATGATGCCAAATTCCCGGAGGTGGGAGCTGAGCTCGCGGCTCGCCAGGAAACCGGATATGGAATCCTCTGTGAATACGCGCCCTTTTGGACCGAGCACCTGTGCGCCTCTTTCCAGACAGCGCGAGGCAAGAGGAATGTCCCCGGTGATCACGATATCGTTCTCCGTAACGTGATCCACAATCCAATCGTCCGCCGCATCGAGGGAGTCTTTTACCAGGACGAGTTCGATCCTGGCTTCATCAGGAAACCGCATCCATGAGTTTGCCACGAGCGTGACCTCGAGCCCATGGCGTTTCGCCACTTGGAAGACTTCCTCCTTGACCGGGCAGCCGTCTGCGTCGACCAGGATCTTGGTCATTCAGAGTTCCCGTCCTTAGTGAAACTAGTGGCCCGGCCGGCGGGCGCTTCAGGAAACAACCCTGAGTGCGTTTGCCGCCGATCCGGGGCAATATCTCAGGCATATTGAAGATCGGCAAATCGACGGCGTTTGGCAGAGTGGGCCCACATAGGGGCCCTTTCGTTCGCCAAAGTGGAGACGGCCTGGGGGAGGGCGGCCGAATTTCGAAAAGACTTCGGAACAGGACATCGACGCCACTCGCAGTCGGTACAAAACGATACAGGGGAAACCCTTCTAACAGATTTCCCCTGTATGTTGCGAACATCAACCAACCGGTTTAAGAGCACTTCGACGGGTTGGCGCACGGTCGCCCGCCATTCGATGCGCTTTCAAATGAAGGATTGGATCTTTGCGCTCCGTAGAAGCTGCTCCATGTAACCTTTCTCCGCCATTTCGATCTTGGTCTTCTTCAGGAGGATGGTGATTCCCTCCTTGGCGTCTTCCAGCGGCACCGTGTTCTCGGGCGATACTTTGCCCGCTTTGATGATATGGTATCCGTACTTGGTTTTGACCACGTCGCTGATCTCGCCTTCTTTCAGTGCGAAGGCCGCCTTATCGAATTCCGGGGGCATCCGACCGGGCTGGAGCATTCCGATCTTGCCGCCCTCCATCTTGTTGGGATCGTCGGAATATTCCTGGGCCATTTCTGCAAAGTCAGCGCCATCACGGAGCTTCTTCAATACGAGTTCCGCATTCTTTTTCGCCTTGTCGATCTGTTCCGCTGTGGCATCCTTCGGCACTTCGATTACAATGTGGCTGAGTTCCGCGGTTGGGGGAGTATAAAACCGCGCTTTGCTCGCTTCATAGAATTTTTTGACTTCGTCGTCGGTGACTTCTATGCGGCTGGCTATAACCTCATTGACCAGCTTTTTTGCCGCCACGGCGCTCCACAATTTGGTCTTGATCACGTCCAGTGACAGATTGTTGGCGGCTAGGTTTTCCTCGAATTTCTTCTTGCCGCCAAACTCGACCATTTGCTTGAGCAACTCACGGTCCAGTTCTTCGTTGGTGACCTCGACCATGTACTTCTGACATTCCTGACGGATGATCACATCCCGGATCGAGTTGGATAGGACGACGCGTCTAATCTCGCTTACAACCTCATCGTCCGCTTTCTTGCCGCTTCGCCGTTCCCATTCTCTCACAGTCCCTTCAACAGCTTCTTTAATCTCGGAATATCGGACCGGCTCGCCGTTCACAGTGGCCAGGATTTCCGGGGGCTCTTTTTTTTCAATCGCATAAGGAGAGGTGGTGACACAGAGAAACGCGAGCAAACACGCCCAAATGGCTAAGATTTTGTGGTGCATAGGATAGTCGTCCTTTCGTGAGAGAGCTTGGGCGGACCTTGGATGGTCCGGCGAAACGTCATCTTAGAAAAACGAAAAAGCCATTGTCAAGCGAACCTTCCTCGAAATCGTCGAACCCGGGGGCTCGTTGTGAGGGTTTTCACGATTTTGCGATTGACGAGGCGGAAACGCGTCTGGTAGAGTGGCGGCGTTTTTACAGACACCAAAACAGCGTATCCAAAGGCGCTTGGAGACCTTAGCTCACGAAAGGAGATAGGATGGCGGCGAAAATCATCAAAGGCGCGGAGATCGCCAAACAGATCCGCGAGGAATTGAAAGTAGAAGTGGAAGAAATGAAGGCCAAGGATGGGATTGTTCCTGGTCTGGTCACCATTTTGGTGGGAGAAAATCCGGCTTCCCAGAGTTATGTTCGGGCGAAAACGACAACGGCAAAGGAACTCGGGTTTCATTCCGTCCAGGACAGTCAGCCTGCGGATATATCCGAGGAGTCCCTCCTGAAACTCATCGACAAGTACAACAAAGACAGTTCGATTCATGGTATTCTGGTCCAGTTACCGCTTCCCAAACACATCAACGAGACCAAAGTGTTGTACGCCATAGATCCCGATAAGGACGTCGATGGCTTTCATCCGGTCAATGTGGGCAAATTGATGATTGGCACCGCAGAGTTCCTGCCTTGTACTCCGCACGGCATCCAGGAACTGCTCGTTCGCTCGGGCGCCAAGCTGGAAGGCGCCGAGGTCGTAGTCGTGGGACGTTCGAACATCGTGGGCAAGCCGATCGCCAACATGCTTCTTCAGAAGGGTCCCGGCGCGAACGCAACGGTGACCGTTGTTCATACCCGAACCCGTGACGTAGAGTTTCATACCAAACGTGCGGACATTTTGGTCGTAGCGGCCGGCGTGGCGGAGTACGTAAAGGGCAGCATGATCAAAGAGGGTGCGTATGTGATTGACGTGGGCGTCAACGAAGTCGGCCGAACCGCGGATGGTAAGCGAATCCTCAAAGGGGACGTGGAATTCGACACCTGCGCGGAAAAAGCGGCTGCGATCACGCCTGTTCCGGGCGGAGTAGGCCCCATGACCATCACCATGCTGATGAAGAATACGGTGAAAGCCGCGAAAATCAAAAGATAACAAACCGTGTTTTACCCGTGGCGCTGATGCGATCGGATCGCTGACGCCGCCTGGATCTGATACATGACCGGGACGGAGAGCCGATGGGGAAGTAATTTTTGGACAAGCCCTCCTGCCGTCGCTCGAGGGCTGTTTTTTTGGGGGGACCAGGATGGAACAACGAAGTAAGGCGACCATACCGTATCTGATGGACAAGAAGAGAACCGGCAAGAAAATCACAATGCTGACCGCCTATGACTACTCCATGGCCTTCATCATGGATCAGGCGGGCATCGACACCATCCTTGTGGGCGATAGTCTGGGCATGGTGGTTCTGGGATACAATTCAACCGTGCCCGTCACCATGGAGGAGATGATCCATCACTGCAAGGCGGTTCGGAGGGGAACCGAATACGCGTTCTTGATCGGGGATATGCCTTTCATGTCTTACCAGACGTCCGTGGAAGAGGCGGTGCGAAACGCGGGCCGTTTTCTCAAGGAAGCGGGTTGCGACGCCGTGAAGCTGGAAGGCGGCCAGGAAATGGCGGAAACGGTTGCAGCGATGGTCCGGATCGGCATACCCGTGGTGGGACATATCGGCCTGACTCCGCAAACAGCCACTTCACTGGGTGGATTCAAGGTTCAAGGCAAGGATCTGACCTCGGCTCAAAAACAGCTCGACTCGGCGAGGGCTCTGGACCAGGCGGGAACGTGCATGTTGGTGCTCGAGTGCGTTCCGGACAAACTAGCCAAGAAGATCACCGAGTCCGTCCGCATGCCCACCATCGGCATCGGCGCGGGGGTGGACTGCGACGGCCAGGTACTGGTCTCAAACGATCTGTTGGGCCTGTTCAAGAAGTTCACTCCAAAATTCGTTAAGAAATATGCAGACCTATTTCCGTCCATTGACGAGGCGTTTAGGACATACATCGAGGAAGTCGCCGCTGGAACCTTTCCGGCTGTCGAGCATACCTTCGTCATGAAAGAACACGACTTGGAGGGATTGAAATAACCTCGGACCAAGGGGATGGTACTGTGAAGTTTTGTGTCATTGGGCCGGGCGCCGTGGGCTGCCTGTTTGGCGGCTATCTGGCGCAGGCCGGCTTCGAGACGGTTTTGC
Source organism: Deltaproteobacteria bacterium (assembly GCA_016208165.1). Lineage (NCBI taxonomy): Bacteria > Pseudomonadati > Myxococcota > Myxococcia > Deltaproteobacteria bacterium. The sequence goes on along the minus strand of JACQYL010000036.1, from coordinate 27,884 downwards.
TGGATCATCTTCCTGAACGCGCGAAGATGATCGGGGATCGCGGTATTATTGTGGAAGGGATCCGGGGAGGTTTTCAAGTCCCCGTGAAAGCAGTACTCCAACCCGAAGACGCCGGCACGCCGGACGTCGTTCTGGTATGCGTGAAAGCCTATGACACCGCCGGCGCCGCTTTATCGGCGCGTAAGCTCGTTCGGGAAGGCACGCTGGTGGTCACGCTCCAGAACGGTCTGGGAAACGTGGAAGAACTCTCGAAGGCCCTGAAGGGTGCGGGAACGATTGTGGCGGGCACCACCACACAGGGCGCCACATCGAAGGGTGAAGGCCACGTACGTCATGCCGGGGAGGGCGATACCATACTGGGGGTGGTGGAATCGGCGGGCGAGGCCGGACGCTCCGTCGCGAACCTTGAAGAACTGGTGCGCTGCTTTGAAAAGGCGGGATTCCCCACCCGGACCGCGGAAAACATCCACGATATCATCTGGAGCAAGCTGATCGTCAATGTGGGCATCAACGCCCTGACCGCCATTAGCCGACTTAAGAACGGGGAACTCGTTCGATGGTCCGGCGCCGAAAGGCTGATGGAACGCGCGGTCAATGAAGCCATCCAGGTGGCCGGGGCGTTGGGCGTGCGGCCGGTGTTCCCGGATCCCCTGGCTCGGGTTAGGAAGGTGTGCGAACTTACAGCGGGCAACATTTCTTCCATGCTGCAGGATGTACTGAAGCGGAAGAAGACGGAGATCGCTTTTATAAATGGGGCGATCGTCCGGGAAGGAGAGCGCTGCAAGGTGGCGACGCCGACAAACGCCTGCCTGACGGAACTGGTCTTGACCATACAGGAAACGTACGACCGTCAACTGTTCAGCATGTGACGCCAATACGTGCTCCGACTGCCGATGAAACGGTTCATGCAAAGACTGGAGGCGACGCACATATGTCTACTTTCGAACGGAAGCGGATCATCCTCATTGTCGTATGTGTTTCAACGTGCCTGATGTCGGGTTCCTCTCTATGGGCAGAAGGACGGCAAGCGGAAACAGGCTTGTTCGAGCCGTTCGCCATCCGAAATCAAGCTATTCCGGCGCTCGTTTTTCTGCCCTTTGAAGCCGCTACTGCGAGGACCCTTCCAAGTGGTGGATTTCAGACTCGATTGGACGCGAGTTATAGCAGCATATTTACGGAGAAGCGGGATACCCAAGGTCGAGTGGACTTCGATTTGGAGCTGTTCGAAGGGGCTTTAAGGTTGGACTATGGAATCACCGACCGGCTTCAGGTAGGAGTGCAGGCGCCCTACCGCTTTTATTACGGAGGATTTCTGGACGGCTTCATCAAGGATTTTCACGATACGTTCAATCTTCCGGACGGGGGAAAGGACGAGTCGGAAGACGACCTCTGCCGCCTCATATGGAAATACGACGATACGGTGATCGCGAATCATATTTCGGCTCACCAGGGGGTGGGAGATGTTTCGCTGTTTGCAAAGGTTGCCGTGCTGTTGGAAGATCGGTGGATACCCGCCTTGAGCGTTCTGGCGCACGCCCGCATTCCCACGGGCAACGAACGCAAAATGCTGGGGGCCGGAGAGCCGGCCTTCGGATTCGGAATCGCGGCGGATAAGCATTTTGGAAATTTTTTCTTGAACCTGAATGTCTTTTATTTTTTACTGGATGAGCCCGATTTCTTCGAAGACCTGGAAGTGAACAATGTGTTTGCAGGCTCCCTCATGGTGGGTTACCAAATCACCCAAAACTTTGCTCCCATGCTCCAGGTGAATGCGGCTACTCCACTTTTCGACGATACCGGCATTGCGGCGCTGGACCGGGACCTCGTGCAACTCATCGTCGGATTCCAATACAACTTCTCGGCTGCGACACGTTTCCAAATAGGCTTTGCCGAGGATCTCGTTTCCAGTTCGAGTCCGGATTTTACAGTATACGTGGCGTTGAATCAGTTTTTTTGACAGGATTTTTTATCACGCCAAAGCGCACTCGCAACCTGTTGATAACGCGTACCGCGAGGCTTCCAACCGTTGCGGCCAAAAGCCCCGACACGGCCAGGTCCGCGACGGAAGGAGAGGTGGCGGAGCCGCCGGCCCAATTGGCGGCCAGGTCCGCCCAACTGAAAAACCGGAGCTTCGCCTGAGCGCGCCACTGATCGTAGGTGCGGTTGGGTGGACCGAACAGGTCCCGGTGAGCGCTGTAAAAGGCCTCGTCGGGATAGAGTCGAGGCCGGCTGTCGATCCAGCGGAGGTGGAAGGAGCCCGGATTCCTAAGTGCGGGCGCGATGAGCGCTTGTTTGTGATGGCCCAGGAACAGCTCGGAGAGCTCGATTCCGACTCCCAGGAGGACTGTGGAGATCCTGCCCTTATCCTCGGCTCTCAATTTGGCGTGGTAGTAATGAGTGAGTTTATCCATGCCCAATGATTCCCGGTATCCTCGAGCTTCAGCGGGAGCGATGAAATTGGCAATCAGCAGCCGATTGAATGGCTCGAACGAGGAGGCCGTCTCGGGAACGTACCCCAAAGAGGCCATGTATTGACTTACCGCCCGAGATCGCTGCCGGGCCGTGAGCAAGGGTAAGCGATTTTTCCGGGCAAACTCACGGAATACGGGGTCTTCCGACAGCATCGGATTCGAATTCAGTTCCTCGTCGAACTGCGTCAAGAAGCCGACCATTCCGTTCCGGCGGAATGCCTCGACACCCGCCTTGTAGCTCGGAAACCAGGGCTCTCGAACAACCTGCCCAGCGATCCGTTCCGATTGTTTTGCCCATGTCCTTGGAAAATGCGCCGGATGGAGCTTGTCCGCCGGAAGACCATACGTTTCCTCTCCCTGACCGAACCGATAAGCGGCGTCGAGCGCTTCCCGAATGGATTCGTAGGAGGTTTGTGTAGTGAAAATCGCGTTATGGATGTTCCCGAGCTCGCACGAGATGTTCACTGCCGATAGAATGATCGATAAGACCGTCACCAGGGTCCCAAAAAGCAAGATACGGTAAGCCCACTTGAGTATGAAGACAGGAAAGGCGGTCCGATTTGTGTTTCCGGCCATAGAACATATCGCCATGATTGAGGTTTCGATGCTATTAGAACGGATTGTTCGTGGAGATTCAATTGGAAAAGGTTCTCCGTCGCGCCGACTGAATTCCGGGAAAGGAGCGGTGCACAAGCCGGATTTCGTGCATAATCCGGACTAAAACGTCAATGGTTCTCCCTTGGCGTTTGTCAGATTCGACTCGGAAACTAGGCCCACAACGGGAGATTTCATGAATTCCAACTGGGACTTGAACGCTTTCAGGGCCAGAGGAGACCGTTTGGCGTGTTTTACCCAGATCTCGGGGGTCTGCTTTCGAAAGAGGTCCATATCCTGCGGGGAGAGGCGAATGACCTCGACGTGCTGATCTTCCCGGAGCCGCCGGAAGGCTTCCATATCAGCCTTTTGAAAGGTGGCATATTGGTCCCATGAATGTTTCTTCACGGCGACGCCAAGCACCTTTCTGAGCGGTTCGGATAGCGTTTCCCATTTTCTTGCGTTTGGACACAAACTCATAATCTCCGCGGCATCGTGGATGGACGGCGTTCCAGGAGGCCCGAGGATCACGTATTTCGCGAACTCCCCGAGACCCATCTGGTATCCCGCGGATGCGCTCACCGACCCTGTTGCGTCGATGGTCCCCGTCTGAAGCGCTTCATACACTTTGGACGGAGCCAAATCCACGGGTGTTGCTCCTGAGGCTTTGAGCAGATCTCTGCTCATTTCTTTCTCGAAGTGGATTTTCTTCCCATTGAAATCCTGGAAGGAACGTATGGGAACTTTGGAAAAAATCACCCGGCCGGAGCATTGGATAGGACCCACGTGCGCCATTTTGTGGGCGCTGTAAGCCTCGTTTGCGATTTCCGATCCGCCCATCCGTTCGTACCAGGTCTCCCACTGACCCGGACGGTCCGGTCCGAGGGGATAAGCGGATAAAAAGGTGCAAACGGGCATCTTTTTCGTCCAAGAAGCGTCAAAACCATGCATCGCGTCGATCACGCCCGCCTTGCAGGCGTCAAACGCCTCTTCAGCCTTGACTACGCCGCCCGATGGCACGCCCTCGAGGACAAGAGCGCCGCCGGAGAGCTCGGTCGTCATGCTGCATAGTTCCTGGAACTTCGTGAAGCCCGACGTGTCCGTATCCCAAACGGTCTGTATCTTCCAATGTACCGACGAGGAAGCGGAAGCTTTGCGCACGGACGGGAAGCCGAAAACGCTCACTGCGCCAATTGTGACGGTTGCGGCTGATTTCAGGAAATCACGCCGGCGAGTGGGCCGCTTCAAGGTCTCTTCACTGTCATGAACGCGACTCATGGGACATCCTCCCGGATGGTTCCTGAACAGGATTGTTCATGAACCTTTTCGCCACTACTAATTGGGGTTAAGAGTATTAAGAGTATCAGTATATTCAACTGAAAAAACGATCGAGTAAACATATGGACCCCGCAAAATATATAACGCTACGTCAAACAGCCATGCGCGGTCAACGATCGTTTTTCACGTGTCTTTCTTCTTCCGTTCAGCTATCTCTTCCACGAGATGTCGTACTCGAAGGTTTCTCCCTTGAGCATCCGCGCCTCCTCGAAGTTGCAGCACGCAGCCCGGACAATCCGTCAATAGGATTTCCGCGCCGGAAGCCTCGGCATTATCCAGCTTCTCTTGGAGGAGTTGAGCCGATATTTCGGGGAAGTCGAAACTGTACGAGCCGCCGAGGCCGCAACATACATCCTCCTTAGCCATGGGCACGGCGTCGAGTCCCGCTGAGGACATGAGGCTTTTGGGAGCAACGGTCACGCCGAGCCCCCTGCACAGATGGCATGGAGCATGGTAGGCTGCTCTCGATGTTGCCTCCGTGAAATCTTCACGACGCACTTCGAGTACATCCACCATAAAAGAACTGAAGTCGATCAGCTTATTGGACAGGCTGGACACTTCCTCGCAAACGTCGGGTTGGTCTCGAAACAACTTCGGATAGTTCTCTTTGATGTGCGAGCCGCAAGAGGCGCACAACGTCACCACGAAATCGAATTCGTTCGCTCGCATGGCCCGGGTGTTCTGGATCGCCAGGTCCTGCGCCGTCTCCTTTTCACCGGTCATAAGCGCCGGTAATCCGCAGCAGGTCTGGTCCAGGGGATACTCGGCGCTGACATTATACGCCTTCAGGAGCTTCAGTAGCGCGCGACCCTGTTCCGGATACACAAAGTCCACCAGGCAACCCCCAAAAACGGCCACGCGGAAGCGAGGGTCTTCGAGTGGAACGAAAAGACGCTCCCACTGATCCCTGAAAGGGACGGGCGCCAAGGCGGGGAGGCTCCGAAAGCGCTGTTCCTTGGTGAAAAACAGGGGAAGATGACGAATGAAACGGGCGTCTTTCCGGAACGGTTTCTGGGCGAGAGCCGCTTTTCTCAGAAGAAAATGAAAGCGTTTCCGGTTCTTCAGCACTTTGCGTAGCAACGTGTTCTTAGTTGGCTTCTTTCGGTCCTCTTTCAGAAGGGTCCTGTAGACCTCCTTGATCAGAAAAGGAAGATCGATGCCGGCAGCGCAGATATTCTTACAGGCCTGACAGTTCAGACAATTCTGAACAATGGCCCGGGCGTTGTTCTTTCCGTGATAGAAATAGGTCAGAATCAGCCCGATGGCGCCGATATACACATGCCCATAGTTGTGCCCGCCTACAAGCCGGTATATGGGGCAGAGGTTGGCGCAAGCTCCGCATCGGATGCAGCGAAGCGCCTCCCGGAATATGGGATTCCTTGCCAGGGCCAGTCGGCCGTTGTCCAGAAAAACGATATGGATCTCCTTGAAACCTTTCGGCCCCGGCGCACATTGGTTGGCGCCCGAAATCCAGCTGACGTATGTCGAGATGATCTGGCCGGTGGCGTTCTTTGGCAAGACCTCGAGTATGCGCAAGGCGGTTTTCAAGTCAGGAACGAGTTTATCGTATCCTACCAGCGCCACGTGCACGGGTGGCAGCGTGGTCACCAGCCGCGCGTTTCCCTCGTTGGTTACGAGGCCGATGGTTCCCGAGTCGGCGATGGCAAAGTTGGCTCCGCTGATTCCCATGTCCGCTTCGAAGTACGCTCGACGGAGCAGTTTTCTGGCCGTACGAACCATCTCGCTGATATCGTTCGGGTTCTGATACGTTCCGGTGACCCGTGTAAACAGTTCGGCAACTTGGCCTCGCGAAAGATGGATGGCGGGCATGACCATGTGGGACGGTCCTTCCCGACGCTGCTGAATGATCCATTCCCCCAGATCGGTTTCGGTGACGTGCAACCCTTGTTTCTCGAGGGCATCATTGAGGAAAGTCTCTTCCGCCGTCATGGATTTCGATTTGATGATGTTCCTGACGCCGTGGGCGCGCGCAATGTCGCATATAATGGCGTTTGCCTCCGACGCATTGTTCGCACTGTGAACCCGGATTCCGGCATCTTCAGCGTGGGCCTTGAAGGTCAAAAACAGTTCCTCGAGTCTCGATACGGCGGCGTCCTTGCAATGGGCAATTTCGCGAACGAGTGATTCGAGGTCCATGCCCGCGAATGCGGCGTCTCGAGATTGCTTGTACGCGGACGAGAAGTTGTCCAGAGTGTCCCTCAGAAAGCCGTTTTCAATGGCCTGCTTCAGGATGTTTCGATAAGTCTTCAGGTCTTGAGCCGTATGGATCATGCATCGTCCTCGTCATCCATGATCAGAAGATGAACTTCCAATGGACCGTGGACGCCGATGGTAAGCACTCGTTCGATATCCGCAGTCCGGCTGGCCCCGCTGATGAACGCCAAAAAGCGGGGAGGGCGCTTCATGAGGCGGTCGAGGTCCTCCTCGAGGCTGTACGCATCCGGCCGAATACGGGATCGGCGGAGCGCGGCCACATGTATCTCGCACAATGTGGTGGCAATGCGGACGTCTTCGGAACTCGAGTCCAGAACAATGGTTCCTGTTTCAGAGATTCCCCAGTCGGCAACCGTAAATGCGGTATGAATGCGGTTCATGTGGCTTCTGAGATTTCCGGTAAGAAGGGTCAGGCCTTCGGACCCGCACAGTTTCCTGAAATGGGCTTCGGCCGGGGCCGGCAGGGAGGGGGCGGCGATCGTACTTCCGCCGCGATGTTTTACGAGGTCGATCGTATAGCGGAATGCGTCTCCGGTGTTCGCAGCCTCGGACACACGGATCTGAGCCGCCTCTGCCCTGGTTTTCATCCGTAGGGCGAGTAAATGGGCTTCTTCCTGTCGAGTCTGAGCTGCCAACGGAACCAATCCTCTTGCTAAATCAATCCCTTGAATCACCCTGCATGCGATTCCTTCGTACGGATTTCTCAACACGTGAAAATCCACGGACCCAGGCCGGGTGAAAAAACGTCCATCGTGTGCTACTTGGGGAACAATAGCACAAAATACGGACATCTTCCAAGTTCTAGCGCCAGGAGGTGGTACGAAGCGGGATTTCGAGGGCAAAAGACGGTTCCGCACGGGGCCTTCCGGGCCGCACACGGAACGCGCCTTCCTTCTTATTTAAGGAGTTCGAAGTTGCTGATAAACTGCCCGATCTGCATGCCCAGATACACGCATTCAACTCCGTCCAGGCACTCATCGGCATCCTTCCGTTCCAGATGAGTGTGCAATTTATGGTCGCCCTTCTCCAGCTTCACGATCCAATAGTCTTTGTCTTTCTTAAATTCGAGGCCCAGATCTAGCTGGTGCTTCTGGATACCGGGGTACATTTCCAGTAATTTCTTTTTCAATTCAGCTTCATTATGATGATGCATGTTTATCCCCCTTGTTGCTTGAGTCGTTTCCTGATCAGAATACCCAATACACATTCATCTCGATTGTCACATTCTAGGCATCCACCTGGGCGCGTGTCAAGGGCGGCAGCGCCGAGACCTCTCGACGGCATCAGATCGACGACATCGGATGTCGGAGATTCGGACATCATGACTCCCTCCCCATACAGTCTGCCGGAAGACAGGAGGGCATTTCGGGGAGATCCGCCCCGGTATCAAGGAACCCGGAAGAGCGCATCCAAATGACCGTTTCTATGCATGGCTCGACGGTGTGTTCAGGGAAGACGCGATGTTCGGCGAAGCTGAGGTTGGACCCCACCATTGACAGTGCGGAATGAGTGTTTAGGTAACAAGGGAAAAGGCTGAATGTTTAAATCGGGAGGGATCTCATGGAACGACTGGAAGATATCAGCAACCGGCTGGACATCATAAGCTCGATCGATTGGAATATGACTCCGGAGGAGGCGGTCACGCTTTACCTCGAGTGGGGGAACAACTGGTCCCATGGTAAGCACCTGATCCGATCAAAGGAGGATGTTTCTTATTACTTCGTGGTGAATACGTGGACGGACCCACCGATGATTTATCTGATTCGTCGAAACTCGGACGAAGCTACGGAAATCGCGGGCATCGAATTGCCCGAACCGCTTAGGCACAGATTCCTCGAGTCCATAGGACATAACCGTGGAGTCTACGCCCTCAGCGAGGAATTGACGGACTGGCTGAAATCGAACCTGGAACCCGCTTCTCACATGAACTGAGAGCGTCGAACGACAGAGCCGCACCGTGTGACGAGGGTGTTGAGCACGCTCATTCCCGTCACGGGTGCAGGCTGGTTATGTTGGAGTCTGATTTACTTCACTGAGATCGGGTGGAGCTCCGTCCGTCGGTTCTTCGCTCGGCCGTCTTTCGTCTTATTGGACGCCACGGGTTGCGAAAAGCCATGACCTGTGGTCGGAAGTCTGTCCATGCTGATCCCTTTCTTGTTAAGATAATTCGCTACCGCTTTGGCTCGTCTCAGGGACAGCTTTTTGTTGTATTTCGCTGAACCCACATTGTCCGTATGGCCGGCAATCTCGACCGTGAGGGAGGGATTGTTTTTTAGAGTCTCGGCGACCTCGTCCAGGTAGCCATGAGCGCTGGACTTGATTTTGGCCTTGCCGAAGTCGAACAACACGTTGCCTAGGCTCCAGCATCCTCTCTCATCGACTCTGGCGCCTTTAGGGGTGTCCGGGCATTGATCGAGATGATCATAGACGCCGTCTCCGTCGGAATCCAAAGGACACCCTTTTTCGTCAACTTTGGCGCCCGCAGGAGTGTCGGGACATTTGTCCGCGTCGTCCGGCACGCCGTCACGGTCCGTGTCTCGGCCCAAGAAAACCCTTTCCACAAAGTCGGCCATGGCCTGAGGTTCGACAATGTCATCGGCTGCAACCGAAATCCCGCATTCCCCTTTGGCTGCAACTTCTTCGAGCACCTTTCTTCCCGCCGGATCGTCGCCAACGGCAACGGTGTAGATGCAGAGACGGTTACCAAAGGCCTCCTTCAGTTGTGTCGCCGAGCCAACGGGAGAGCCGTCCATGTCTTTCCCATCGCTGATAATAATAATGGCCAGTCTTCCTTCCGCGGGTGTCAGGGTCTCTTTTGTGAGATCCATGGCCGAGGATAACGGACTCAGTCCTCCCGACCATTCGATGGAATGCAAGGCGTTGGCGAGGTCGTCTTTGACATAATCTGTAAGTCCATATACGGTTAATACTCTGGTACCGAATGGGCTATTGACGGCGCCAAACGAAGTCAATGCCCCTCCCATCTTAAGATCCGGGATGGTCTGGTTCAATTGTGATGCGATTTCCTTGGCATAAAGAAACTTGCTTGTGGTTTGATACGGTTCGGTCATGGACTGAGACGCATCCAATATGACGGCGAAGTTGTCTACCTTCTGTAGGATATCGCCGTTCCGGAGTTTCGAGTTCAGGTCTACCGCCTGAAACTCGGCGTGTTGATTCATCCCTGCGCAAGCGGAGAATAGTGCAACTGTCATTAAACACATAATTCCTAACAAACGCTTGATCATAATAGTTCTCCCCTCCTGTGTAAGAAAAGCCGGTCTAACATGTAGGTTTACATCTCATATGAACATGCATATCTAATGCCATTCATCCGCTTATGGGGTCGAAAAAAGTTAAGAGTCAATTCAAGAGTTGAAAGCGAGGGTACGCGGCCGAACCGGAGACGTGTTCATCGCCCTGTGGCTGCCTCGGCTGGGAAAGGCTCCATTCTAAGTAAGAAGATCCGACATGGAAGATCGTAAATGCATCATTGGTGCGTACGTTAAATACGGGGTTGGTTTATCCCAACCGCCCGTCGGGTATAGCCCCAAGCCAATCCGTCAAACATGCATATAATATAGCATAACGGTATTTTTGGGAGATTGCAATTGAATTCCATGGGGCTGTCGGCAGCACCGGGATCTCTCGCCGGCATCAAGTCAACGGCAACGATTCCTCGAGTCCGCGGGACACGACCGTGGAGTCGACACCCTCGGCAAGGAATGGATGGACCGGCTGAAGTCGACTTTGGAATCCGCTCTTCGAGTGAACTGAGAGCGTCGAACAAAAGCCCGGCCGTGACGGCGGACGTTGAGGAAGTCCAACTCCGTCACGGCCGGAAACCGGTCCTTCCAAGTTTGAGTTACTTCGAATAGATCGGGTGAAATTCCGTCCTTCGGTTCTTGGCGCGGCCCTCGTCCGTGTCATTGGATGCGACAGGTCGCGAGAAGCCATAACCCGTGGCTGGAATCTGGTCCACACCGATACCCTTGCCCTTCAGATAATCCATCACGGCCTTGGCTCGAAGTATGGACAGCCTTTCGTTGTAATCCTCCGAGCCCACATTGTCCGTATGCCCTTGAACTTCGACTTTGAGGGAGGGGTTCTTCTCGAGAATCTCGGCGACCTCGTCCAGGTATCCATAAGAATCGGGCTTGATGTCGGTCTTTCCGAAGTCGAACAATACATTCCCCACGCTCCAGCATCCTCTCTCATCCACTCTGGCGTCCTTGGGAGTGCCGGGGCATTGATCGAGATAGTCCTTGACTCCGTCTTCGTCGGAATCCAGAGGGCATCCCACCTTGTCCACCGTGACGCCCATCGGGGTGTCGGGGCACTGGTCAAGATAGTCGTAGACGCCGTCCTTGTCGGAATCCAGCGGGCATCCCTTTTCATCCACCGTGACGCCCATCGGCGTGTCGGGGCACTGATCGAGATAGTCATAGACGCCGTCCGCATCGGAATCAAGAGGGCAGCCCTTTTCGTCGACCTTGACTCCCTTGGGAGTATCGGGGCACTGATCCAGGTAGTCGTATACCCCATCCCGGTCCGTATCGAACGGACAACCTTTTTCGTCCACCTTGACGCCCTTGGGAGTGTCAGGACAAGTGTCTATGTCGTCCGGCACGCCGTCACGGTCCGTGTCTCGGGCCAGGAAAACCCTTTCCACAAAATCAGCCATAGCCTGGGGCCCGAAAATGGTATCGCCTGCAACCGAAACACCGCACTGCCCCTTGGAAGCCACTTCTTCGAGTAGTTTTGCTCCCCCCGGGTCGTCTCCAACGACCACAGTGTAGATGCAGAGACGGTCACCAAAGGTCTCCTTCATTTGCGCTGCCGAGGCGACGGGAGCGTTGTCGATTTCCTTGCCGTCACTGATAATAATGACGGCCAGTTTACCATCGGCGGGGGTGAGGGTTTGTCGGGTCATGTCCATGGCTGAGGCAAGAGGGCTCAGTCCACCCGACCATTCGACGGACTGCAAGGCCGTGCCGAAATCTTCCTTGACATAATCCGTGAGCCCATAAACGGTTAATACTCTCGTACCGAGCGGGCTATTGATGGCGCCAAAGGAAATCAATGCCCCTCCCATCTTAAGGTCCGGTATAGTCTGGTTCAATTTTGATGCTATTTCCTTGGCATGCAGAAACTTACTTCTGTTTTTGTATGGTTCCGTCATGGACTGAGACGCATCCAATATAACGGCGAAGTTGTCTACCTTCTGGAGGAATTGACCCTCCTGCAGCATCTGATTCAGATCCACGCGCTGAAAGGCGACTCGTTCGCTCGTTCCGGCGCATCCGGAGACTAATACAACAACCACTAAGCACATAAGTCCCAAATAATGTCTGCCCATGGTAGCCCTCCTATCCTCTTAATGAAAAGTGAACAAACGTAAAGACTAAATGACCGAACCGTAGTGCATATGTAATGAGATTCATCCAATCATGAGGCCGAAAGGCTCCGATCGGAAAATCAAGATCGTGGTGCGGGGGTTTGTCTCGGGGCGAGCAGGTGGTCGTCGCCCTCCGGATATCCCCGTCGGGAGAAGCCCAAAGACATTTCAGGAGATCCGCGGGCAAGCTTATGAGTCCGACGTCATTGAACTTCAGAGACGCAGGCTCCGCCCGTCGCCGCTCTCCCATCCGGCTATACGCCGGAACAATCGATCGAAACATATACAGGATGACGATCTTGTCAAGGGGAGTCAATGAAATTCTGTGCTACGGAACACAAGCCGGAGCGGGAACTCAGCAATGGTGTTGCACAAGGCCGGACACTCTTCTACAATCCGGTGTACGCCTAACGATCCGTTTGTCACGATCCGGCGATCGAGTCCGTTTGAAAGAGTCCCGATGCGAACCCGAAAAGCGCTGCATCGGAAATCGCCGGGCGCCCTTCGAAGGAAGGCGCAAACAGCATGAATCCGGACGATCAAAAAATAAACATGGAGCGCTTCGGCGTGTTCGTCGAGGGAATCGCCGAGGGGGTTTACGAAACCAACCTTCGAGGCGACTTCACCTTCTTTAATCGTGCATTGTGCCGGTTGTTCGGTTGTTCTCCCGAAGAAATGCTTCACCGCAATTTCCGGGAATTCATGGATGAGTATCGCGCCCAGCAGGCGTTTGAACGATTCAACGAGGTCTATCGGGCCGGCAAGGAAATTACGGATCTGGTCTGGCAGATCACACGGCAGGGTGGAGATATTCGGATCATCGAGTTGTCCGCTCGTCTGATTCTGGACGGCCAGGGCGAAAGGACCGGGTTCCGGGGGATCGCCCGCGACATCACCGAACGGCATTACGCGCAGAAAGCGCTGAAAGAATCCGAGCAGCGTTACCTCAGTCAATACGAAGCCAGCCGTCGGGCCGAAGTCAGATATCGGACCCTTCTGGATTTTGTCCCGGATCCGCTTATGGTCTTCCATCTGGATGGAACGGTGGCCTACGTGAACCCGGCCTTTGTAAATGTCTTCGGTTGGAGCTTGGAGGAACTGGTCGGCCGGCGCATTCCGTTTGTTCCCCCTGATTTGAAAGAGCAGACGCGGGCCGGACTCGGGAGATTGAAACAAGAGAAAGTGATTCATGGCTTCGAGACGAAACGGCTCACCAAGAGCGGCCGCTTGTTGGACATCCGCTTGGGAGCCGCCATGTTTTATGAAGAGACCGACCGGCCCGCCGGACAAGTGGTTATTCTTCGGGACGTCACCGCAGAAAAGAGGGCGACCAGAATCAACCAGGCGCTGCTTCGCGTGAGCATGGCCCCGCACAAATCCCGTCCTCTGAACGAATTCCTCGAAGTCATCATCAAGGAGATTCAGGAACTCATTGACGTTGAAGGCGCATCGGTGATTCTCTTGGATGAGGCGAACCGGGAGTTCTATTTCCCCGTGGCGGTGTACGAGGATACGGACGCCGGGAGGAAGATGAGAGAAATCCGTTTTCCAGCGGACAAGGGCGTAGCCGCCGAGGTGGTGAGAAGAGGAGAAGGGCTCATCGTGCCGGACACGTCCAAAAGCCCCTACTTCTACCAGCAGGTAGATGAGCAATCCCAATACCGGACCAGGAACATGCTGGATGTTCCCATTGTCACGAAAGATCGGATCATCGGCGTCTTGTGCGCGGTGAACAAAAAAGGAGGCGATTTTGACAGGACGGACGTGGATACGCTGAGCGCTGTTGCAGGCACCGTTGCGCTCCCCATTGAAAACGCGCGGGTGAACCAGGAACTCAAGTGCTCTTACCAGGAGGTACAGAGTCTCAACCAGGCCAAGGACCGGATCATTCACCACCTTTCCCATGAATTGAAGACTCCGGTTTCGGTGCTTTCCGGCAGCCTGAGCATTCTGGGCAGGAAGCTTGCCGGCATGGACGTCCATGACATGGACCGGACCCTCGAGAGGGCTCAACGAAACCTGGAGCGTATCCTGGACATCGAATACGGGATCGAAGACATTCTGCGCGACAGAAAGTACCAGGTCTATCGTATGATGTCTGCTTTGTTGGACGTCTGCGCGGACGAACTCGAAGTCCTGGCGGTTGAAGAACTGGGAGAAGGCGAGGTTGTGGATCGTATTCGGCATCGCATTCGAGAGCTCTTCGGTCCCACGGAATCCCCGGTGGAGAAGATTTCCTTGACCCGTTTTGTGCGGGAGCGAGTGGAAGCGGCCCGGGCCAGGATGTCCCAGCGCCGGCTTTCGCTGATGACTTTTTTGGAAAACGACTCGTGGGTGCGGATGCCTCGAGATGTACTCCGGAAGGTCATCGACGGCCTCATCCGCAATGCCGTCGAAAACACACCGGACGGAGGCCGCATCGAAGTAAACGTCCGCAAAGATGCAGAAGGTTCTATCCTCGAGGTTCATGACTATGGGGTAGGCATCACGGACGAGAATCAGCGTCGTCTGTTCGAAAGCGTGTTTACGACTCACGAGACCGCGCACTATTCTTCCAAACGTCCGTATGATTTTCGCGCCGGGGGTAAGGGGTTCGACCTCCTGAGGACCAAGATCTTTTCGGAAAGATACCACTTTCAGATCCGCCTCGACTCCAACCGCTGCCGCTTTATCCCGAGGGACGCGGATCTTTGTCCGGGGAATATCGATCTCTGCGCGCATTGCGGCGACGCCGGTGACTGTTTCAGCTCAGGTGGAACCACGGTTACTATAGAATTTCCGGGTTGAACCCGGCCGTGGTTTCGTATACGGTTTGTAAGAAAAGCGAGTGATCGGGAACATGAAAGACGATCGGGAAACACGCTGCGACAAGGAATCGACTACCGTTGTTTCAGCTTCGTTTTTTCGCGAGCTCCAGATCGAGTTCCTGCTTCATGAACTGAAGGATCCTTTCTCGGTTATAGAAGCGGGAGTGCGGTCGTTGCTGGAGAAACGGGATAAGTTCGGTCCGCTTTCCCAACGTCAGGAACGCGCGTTGCTGCGCATTCTGAGAAATACCACCAAGACCAAAGGAATGCTCAACAGCCTGTTGGAGGTGGGGAGATCCGAAGCAGGCACGTTCCGCTGTTGCACCTTTTATCCGGTTCAGTCCGTGTGTAACGCGATCATGGATGCTTTAGAAACCACGGGAAAGCTGTCCTACGAAGAGCTTGGCGCATGGAAAGGGTGGAGGGACTTCGCGGGATTTCTGCATGAGCATGGCGTTTCCTTGAACGTATCTGCCCGGATCGAGGGCAAGGAGATGGTGCAGGACGAGCCCAAGTTTTGCCAGATTGTGGGAAATCTGTTGAAGAATGCTCTTCATCACCGGGAACGGCGAGTTCACATTGATCTCGATCTGGAGGGGGACATCATCGCTGTGCTGGTTCAGGACGACGGCCCCGGAATTGATCCCAAGCACAGGGAATTGGTTTTTCGCAGATACGCGCAGATACATTCGGATACGATTCAATCCAGAAAGGGTCACGGTCTCGGATTGGCCGGCGCCCGCATTTTAGCCAGGCGGCTGGGAGGGGATGTGGTTATTGTGAGCGGAAAGGAAAAAGGCGCTGCCTTTCGGCTTACATTGCCCTTGGAACTGCAATCGAATCTGACCGGACCGGAAGGGGACGTCGGGCCATAACCGGATCGGAGTCTATCGGTTCCGACGGCATGGGGCGGGAGGATCCCGAGCATCCGATCCTGATTCAGGAACGGTTGGGGCCGAAGCAAAGCACCTGAGGAGCCGGGGAAGATGGGCGGGGGCCCTGGGCGT
>JACQYL010000036.1:0-11934 GCA_016208165.1 Deltaproteobacteria bacterium | reverse complement strand
CTTACAGGAGTTGGGGATGTCAAAAGGAGGAACCGGAATGGTGGAAACCAAGTCCTACATCAAAGGGAAACATATACTTGCGGTGGACGACGAACAGGACGTCCTGGAAACCATCGAGGACATTCTGGACGAGGCCGAGATTGACGTGGCGTGGGATTATGACTCCGCATCGCAAAAGATCAATGACACGAAATACGACCTGGCCATTTTGGACATTATGGGCGTAGACGGCCTAAGGTTGCTGGACGAGGCCGTAGAACGCGGAATACCCGCCGTCATACTTACGGCTCACGCCATCAATCCGGAAACCCTCATGGCTTCCATTCGTAAGGGAGCCATTTCCTATCTGCCTAAAGAGAAGCTGGCCGAACTGGACACGTTTCTGAACGAACTTCTCGAACACTGTGAAAAGGGCGCTCCTCCTTGGAAACTGCTTTTTGAGAAACTTGGCGCTTACTTTGACGAAAGGTTCGGACCGAACTGGAAGGAAGAAAGCAAAGACTTCTGGTCTGAATTCGATCGTTCCTACCAGGTGAGCAAGGGCGCCCAGGCCAGATTGATGCACGACGATCGGGTGCGAACCAAGGGGATCTGAGGTTGCGCCGCAAACGCGGAACCGATGTCCCGAGGGTGACATTGAGAAGTTCCCCTCAGTGACATGGGTCGGGTTAGTGAGCGCTTCGAGCGTATGCCGACGTGCGTGGACGTATTCGTCGGGTTTGTTCGTTCAACCAACCCTGCTCAGCGAACCATCACAAGAGCATGTACTATGTCCGGGTCGGTTGGCGCGGGTAGATCGCGAGACCCGCTAGAAGCGATAATCCGGCCACGAAAAAGAGAGCCCCATATCCTGCGGACTCGCCAATGTATCCGAGCAGGATCGAGCCCGCGAACGCGCCCGTGTCAATACTTCCGGTAAAGACACCGGTGACTTTGCCGCGGATGTGGATGGGCTGATCGCGGATGACCAGGGCATTGAGGCAGGGGAACAGAAAACCGTGCCCGCAGCCGGACAGCAGGCCCGAGACCAGCAGGGTCGAGTCTCCCCACAAAACGATGAGCAACCAGAGACCCAAAGCGGTAAGAGTCAGTGCATAGGGAAGAATGCGCTCCTCGCCTACCCGATCCGCAAATTTGCCTCCGAATACCCGGGTCACAATGGCGGCTGACGAATAGGATAGGTAATAGAGGGAAACAAATGTCAGATGGTTTTCCTTGGCAAACGGGGCCACGAATCCGCCCGAGGCGGCCAGGCCGAAACCGAAGAGCAGCGACAGCGACGCCACGACAAACGTTCGTCTTTGAAAGAGTACCGAGAAGAACGATGGAACGTCCGTGCCGTCCGACTTGAGGTAGGATTCGGGCAAGGGCTGGTGCAGCACGAGGCCGGCGGCTCCGAGAACGCTTGCACTGACAAAGAACATATTGAAACCGAAATCCCGTACAATGATTTCGGCGATTAGCGGCCCAACGCCTAACGCCAGAAGGCCTGTAACTCCGAACATGCCGATGCCTTCGTTCAGGCGTGATGGAGGGATGACATCCACGATGTAGGTGAACGCTGCGGTAAAACAGATGGCGAGGCCCACGCCATGGACCAGCCGTACGAGAAGCAGAGGCAGGTAAAATCCGCTGAGTTCGCCCTGGAACCAGAGATACACCAAGGGTAAACATGCCATGATCAGGCAACCGATGCTGTAGCTTCGTTTTCGTCCAATGCGGTCGACCATTTGAGATATATAGGGCCTGCAGAGCACGGACGAGAGCGCGAAGGCTCCCATCATGATGCCTATATCGGCTTTGGAGCCCCCCCGCTCCGATATGAAGAGGGGAAAGAGAAAAAAACTTCCGAAGCTGGACATGGCAAAGAAGTTGGCCAGAGCCATCAACAGAAAGGCCGAGCTGTACAACCTGGTGGGATCGGCCTTCAACGTAAAGTATGAATTTTGAGACAAAATGTGCGCCTTATTGCAGTAGGACTCGGATCGGCTTTAGAGGACGAGCTGTCGGCATCATCCCCTGGATCGACTACCGGGTTCCTCGTTGACCGGACATGATCGAAATTACGAGCAACATAGCCATCGGCGAAAAGGAAATCGAGGAGGATTTCATTCGTTCGTCGGGTCCCGGCGGCCAGAACGTCAATAAGGTGGCCACCGCGGTGCAGCTTCGCTTCGATATTAAAAATTCCCCCGGTCTGCCTGAAGACGTTCGCCACCGTTTGCTGCGCCTTGCAGGCAAACGCGTGACTTCAGCCGGGGTTCTCATCATCCACGCCGCTCGCTTTCGCACTCAGGAACGAAATCGCAAGGATGCGATGGAGCGACTAATCACTCTGATTCGTAAGGCAGCCGAGAAACCTCGACCACGACGCGCCACCGCGCCCACAAGGGCGTCGATAACGAGGCGGCTCGAATCCAAACGCCGATCGAGTCACACCAAGCGATTGCGGAGGCCGCCCGGTCGTTCCGGAGAATAATGCATACGACCGGAGGTTTCAAATTCCGAACTTCTTCTCAACGGCTTTTCCCGTCAGATAGTAATGTCCTTCTTCCGTAACGGCCACGGCGCCCTCCTGCAACAACACGGTCAGGGCATAGGGTCGATAATCGCGAAGCCCCAGCCGATAGTATGTTTTCCCGGCATACTTGAGAGCAACCGCGTTGGCAGGAGAATCGGCCCGCTGCGCTTGCAGTTCTGCGACCACTTCCTGCATGGCATTGTTCATTTGCCAGGCTAGAAGTTTGCGGACGACCCAGTAAGCGACCAGGGCCGTAATAACGATCCAGGCGAGCTTGGAAATCGCCTCCAAGAGAAGGGCTCCCTTACCCCGCTTCGATGCGGATGCCGGATTCGTGGATATGCGCTCTCAGGCCTTTCGGGTCGTCCAACGTTTTTCCCACCACATTTACGGCGCTCGCCGGACGAATTTCGTCCCCTCGACTCATAGGAGTGGCTCCGAAAAAGATGCAGAACGCATTGCCCGAAGGCCAGTAGCCCAAATCTCCCAGTTCGACCACTTCCCGGGCGGTGGAATCCAAATCGGCTTCCACCGGGATACTGTAATACATCTCGTCGCCCCACGTGTTAAAAGCGCATTCTATGGGAAGAGCCTCCCAAATCTTGTCGGCCGTGGAGGTATCCGCCGGCTCTGCTCTGAAAACGGCGCCCCCGAGAATGATGTTGATCTGCCTCATCACTCCTCCTTGGGAGGTTTTCCCGCCGGATGTTCGTCCACGGCGGCGAGAATTGCCATGGCGCGGAACAAGGCCTGTGTTCCCCGTTCCCCGTACCCGTGCGCTTTCGCCGCGATATAAAGCTGTTTGGACAGGGAAACGCCCGGAAGGGGAAGATTCATGGACTCCGCTTCCTTCAGCACCACGTTCATGTCTTTGAGGAAATGTTGGATGATAAAGCCGGGCTCCATGTCTCCTTTGACAATGCGAGGACCGTAGTTTTCCATGGACCAACAGGCAGCGGCGCCCCCGCAGATCACCTCGATGACCTGGTCCGGATTCAGGCCGGCTTTGGACGCATACAGCAGGGACTCGACCATGCCCACCATGGTGCCCGCCACCATGATCTGGTTGGCGGCTTTCATGTGCTGACCCGCCCCGGCGGGACCCATGTACCGGATGCTCTTGCCCATGGTTTGAAACAGAGGCATCACGGCGTCAAAAACATCCCGCTCTCCACCCACCATGATGGAAAGGCGGGCTTCACGGGCGCCCACGTCCCCTCCGGAGACCGGAGCGTCCAGGCTGTGCAGACCCCGGGTTTCCGCCGCAACGGCGATTTCGACAGCCAGGGAAGGTTCACTCGTGGTCATGTCCACGATGACGCGTCCCTTCTCCATTCCGGAAACAACTCCGTTCTCTCCAAGGTATACCTGGCGAACGTCCTGAGGATATCCCACGATTGAGAACAAGACGTCCGTCCGGCGCGCCACATCCGCCGGAGAATCCGCCCACCCGGCGCCTCGGTCGAGTAACGGCTCGGCGCTGGATTTGGTTCGGTTGAACACCACCACGGGGTAGCCGGCCTTTAGCACATGACCACACATGGATCGGCCCATCATCCCTGTGCCGATCCAGCCCACTCGTGTTCGTTCCGGGCTCGCGATATCCATGGTATTCTCCTGGTGCTGAGTCACATTAGTTCATTCTGTCCGGATGATTCATGTAACGGAGGCTTTCTTTGTGACCAGAGTGGCCCGCTTGTCCCGTCGATCGTCCACTTTCAGATCGATGACGATTCGCTGCGCTCCCGCCTCCGCATGGGCCGCATGCACCTTCTTGACCAGTTGAAACAGGGCGTCGAGGTCCGGTACTTCCACGCTGGTGGACATGCCGCCGATCTCGTAAGTGTACCCGGATTCCCGGATCACCGCTATGCCCTTCTTGACGAAACGGCTGACGCTGGTGCCTTCCCCGATGGGATACACCGAAAGTTGGGCGATCATGGTATCTCCTTGAACGAATCGGTTTGTCTATCAGTCAGCAAGCCGCATGGACCGCGTTACTCCCCTGAGGAGCAGGATAAAGGCCACGATGCCAAGCGACACTAAGGCCATGGCTACAAATACGGCGGATAAGGACCAGCCGCGCTCGATCCAGCCCACCATGCGTACGGCCAGCGCACCCACGCCGAAGGTGAGGACGAATTTGATGCCGTACCCGCTGTGCCTGATCTTTTCCGGCGTAAGCCTGGCCACCAGCGTGTTCTCGATAGGCTGCATGCCCAACAAGAAGAGCATATAAAACATGGTTACCAGGAATAACGGGAGATCCGTGGCGTAGGCCATCAGCAGCGCCATGGGCAGGGCCGCGGAATGAAACAGCAGATACCCTTTCCTGGGATCGAAGCGCTCGGCCGCGCGCCCTCCGACATACTGCCCCAAAATGCCCACAACGAATACCAGGGACGTGAGGGCCGTTGCCGCGACGTTCCTGGAAGCCGGCCACCATTGGAAACTGCTGAGCGCCTCGAACAAGGTTTGGGTTCTAAGTTCGAAATAAGTGGGCAGGATGACGGTGCTTCCCCGGTAAGCCACGCCTCCAAGCATCATGCATACACACAACACCGCGAAGCCCGTAAACAAGCTTCTTGCCGAATGGTGGTTGGGTTTTGCATTGTTTTCCGGGTCGGCGCACGGCATGAGCAACATCACTACGGCCCCGAGCAGGTTGAGGGCTCCCAGAAACAGATATACGGCTTGAGGTCCGAAACGATAGTTGATCATTCCGGCCAGGATGGGAGCCGAAGCCAATCCCGCGTTGCCGGCCATGCCGTTATATCCCATGGCCACACTCATCCTGGACATGCCCTTGGAGATCATACCTAGTCCCGCGGGGTGATAGATTCCCGAGAACAGCCCAATGCCCGTCAAACAGAGGGAGAAGCGCCAGGGAGAGTCCATGAAAAACGCGGCGGCGAGACCGCACAGCCCTGCGCCTCCGTGAAAGAGGAACAACATAGGCTTGGCGCCGAAAGTGTCGCTCAGCAGGCCCCAGGGAAGGGCGGTGACGCCGAACAACAGATACATCCAGAAGGAAAGGGCGAGCACCTGAGGCAGCTCGAGACTAAAATGAGCGGTCAGGGGAAGGACCAGGGCCGGGAAAACCAGCATATTGAAATGGCTCATGAAATGACCGAAAGAGGTCACCGTGAGAATGTTTCGTTCATTGGGGGACATACCGGCTCCATAGATTAACGATTTCCGTCTTTAGGGGACAGTGTCCTAATAATGGGACAAGATCACATTGTCCAGAACTATTTTGACCTCGCGTGCGGGGATGGTCTCGGGACAAAGGGTTTGCCCACTGCGACAGCCCGATCTATACAACCGTGTCGGTTGGGTTTTGAGTCTTGTCCCAACCTTGTCAGGCTCGCCATTGGGAATGTGTGCGGAACGCACCAGGATTACCTTCGAACCTACCCGCGGCGTCCGTAGATTGCAGCAATTCGAAATCGTTCAACCCATTCGAGCGCAAGGACGGGTTTCAAACCCGCCCATTCGGGCATTGCGGCTGGATACTGAGGGGTCTGAGAGGGAAGGGAGGGGGAACCTCTCTCGAACGTTCCCCCCGGAAATGGGTAAAAGAGGATCGCCGTTTAAGCTGCGCAGCTGCGCCGGTGATCCCCGGGCTAGCGAAGGTCTCTTTCCGGTCTCGAAAAGTTGTGGCAGTTGCCACAGTCGCGTCTTTTGTCTCCGACGTGCTTGTCGTGCAGCTTTTGGAAGCTCATCTGCTCCTTACTGCCGTGACATTGGGTGCAAAGCGAAGAAAGGGGAGCTTTTGGCTCATACCCCAGCTCTCCCTGGAGATCCACGCGTCCGGTTTCGCCGTGGCAATCGGTGCATTGAAGGGCCGACGAGGAAGGCTCTATGCCGTGATTCAAAAGTTGATACGTATCCGTGACGACCCATTCGTAGGGTGTGTCGGACGCATATCCCATGTTCGCCAGACCCTTTTGTATGGCTGTGGACGCATTGCCGGTAGCTTTGAGGTACTCGAAGGTGTCCAGGGCGATGAGCCTGTGATCCGAGGTTGTTTTGGGCTGAGTCGCCGTTTTGTACTTGAAGGGAAACAGCTTGCTTCCAGCGTCATTGATGCCGCCCATGGGGAAAGACGTAGTGTAGGCGCCGCTCTGCCGTAAATCGAACATTCGCCGGGCGTCGTCTCCCAGCAGCGCGTTATCGCTCAAACGATTCCAGAATCGATACACCGGAATCAGATCGGACATTTTCTCCGTATAAGGGTGACCGGGGCCGGAGACGCCGTCGGCCGGCGTCCCATCATGATGCGTCCGCCAGTCGCGGTCGGTTTCGGTGGCCACCTTGGCGTACGAGGGGATATGGCAGGTCTGACAGGCCAATCTGGTCGCGTGGTTGTAAATCGTGATAGCAGAGTGGCCGCCCGTGGTGAGCTTCTCCTGGTGACAGGTCAGGCAACTCACTTCCGATCCCCGGGAAAGATCGTCGGTGGAACGCAGGTCCGAACCTTTGCCGATGACCCGGTGATTTTCGAACGTGTGACAGTTCTGGCAGGCCAGGTCGGGACCACTCGAATCCATGTGTACGTCAAAGAACGGATTGACATTGTCGATCGTAGCCAGGG
Source organism: Deltaproteobacteria bacterium (assembly GCA_016208165.1). NCBI lineage: Bacteria > Pseudomonadati > Myxococcota > Myxococcia > Deltaproteobacteria bacterium. The sequence continues at coordinate 4,816 of JACQYL010000036.1, read as the reverse complement.
AAAGATCGCCCCGTTTGACGGCGTCCCCGCCGCCGGCCTTGGCGTGACAGGACAGGCAGCCGGCGCGGGTGGGAACCCCAACATTCCGGACAAAGCTGTCCGTCGGGTTGTTCACTCCCATGGAACCGTCCGGCAGGCGGACCCGCTGCGCGGCGTATTCGGCGTTATGGCACACCAGACAGTCGATATTTTCAAGATTTGCCGTAACGTCATCGGGGCGCTTGCCGCGACCCACATGACAGGAACCGCAAACCGGCCAATCACCGAAGATGTTAATGCAGTAACTATTCACTGCGTTGGTGAGTTTACCCTGCTTCAAACCCACGCCGTTCACCATATCCGGCGCATCGCCCAACCATTGGTAGTGGGTGGATTGAAACATCTCGCCGGCTTCGTCGCTGTGGCAGGACAGGCAGTTTCCGGGATAGTCCTGAAAAGTGAGGTCGGCGTGCCGATTTGAAGCTCCAGCGCCTCCTCCCACTTCTCCGTTGTCCAACAGGAGTATGGTAAGAAGGATTTGGTACAGCCGAATGCTCACCGGCGGCTGCGTTGCGCGGCTTTGGATGCCTAGAGATTTGTTAAGGCCGGGGAAATCCCGGCGGTCCGCCGCTTGATCAGGATCGCCGGAGTTGCCGGAAACGGCTGCACTCGGTTGAAGATGGCGTGATGGGTCCGGGTCCGGGCTCCCTTCGTCTGAACGGACCGTACGAGCGGTTGACAAACAAGGCATTAAACTGAAGGTGATCACTGCAACGAGGGTAAGAGCCACATATCGTCTTTTTCGCACCACACTGTTCTCCTGGTCGGGAATTCGCTTCAGCGGTCGAGATGAACGACCGCGGTCGGCGTTCAGACAGACCTGGCGGTCTGAGTGAGGTTTGTATCGGAAAAAACCTGCACAGTATTTAGACCTAAATATCGGATAGGTAGAAAAAATTGTTTCTACAAGAGAAATGGTAAATGAAATCACACGGAAACCGGACTCGAAGGAACCCGCCGTTTCGCTTCCCCGAGTTTCGTCAAAAGCACTACGAGCGCTGTCCGGCAGCGCTCGTAGTGCAGGTTCAGGGTGATCAATCACCTCTGTAGCTCATGCGAAGTCCTCGCTCCGGCCTCGAGAAATCGTGGCAGTTGCTGCAGTCGAGTTTCTTGTCTTTGACATGCTTGACGTGCAACTTTTCGAAGCTCATCTGTTTCTTCCTGCCGTGACATTGGGTGCAAAGGGAGGGGGTCGCTGCTTTAAGCCGGTAACCTAAGTCTCCCTGCAGATCCATTCGGGCGGTCCCCCCGTGGCAATCGTTGCACTGGAGGGCGGCGGAGGAAGGCTCGATGCCATGGTTCAATAGCTGATACGTATCCGTGACGACCCAATCGTAGGGTGTGTTGGCCGGATATCCCATGTTGACCAGGCCCTTTTGTATGGCCGTGGTCACGTTGCCGGAAGCCTTGAGATATTCGAACGTATCCAGGGCAATGAGCCGGTTATCGGAAGCGGTTTTGGGCTGAGTCCCCGTCTTGTACTTGAAGGGAAACAGCTTGCTCCCGATATCATCCACGGAACCTTCCGGGCGGGAAGTGGCGTAGGCGCCGTTTGACGAATCGTAGGTCGCCCGGATGTCGTCGCCCAACAGGGCGTTGTCGCTCAGACGATTCCAGAATCGATACACCGGGATCAGGTCGGCCGACTTTTCGGTGTAGGGATGACCGGGTCCGGAGACGCCGTCGGCCGGCGTCCCATTCTGATGGGTTCGCCAGTCGCGGTGGGTTTCAGTGGCCACCTTGGCATAGGTCGGAATATGACAGCTCTGACAGGCTACCCTGGCTACGTGGGTATGGATCTTGTCCGAAGGGTGTCCGTCTCTGGTAAGCTTGTCCTGATGACACGTCAGACAACTCACTTCAGGCCCTCGGGAAAGATCGTCGGTGGGACGTAGATCCGATCCCTTGCCGATGACCCGATGGCTCTCGAACTGGTGGCAACGCTGGCAGGCCAGGTCGGGGCCGCTCGAATCCATGTGTACGTCAAAGAACGGATCGGCGTTGTCGATCGTAGCCAGGGAGAGATCTCCTCGTTTGACGGCGTCCCCGCCGCCGGCCTTGGCGTGGCAGGACAGACAGTCGGCTCGGGTGGGAGCGCTTACATTTTGGACCATACTGTCCGTGGGGCTGCTCGCTCCCATGGAACCGTCCGGCAGCCGGACCCGCTGGGCGGCGTATTCCGTGCTATGGCAAACAAGGCAGTCGATGTTTTCGAGGTTCGCCGTAACGTCGTCGGGACGCTTGCCTCGGCCCACGTGACAGGATCCGCAAACCGGCCAATCACCCAGGATGTTAATGCAGTAACTGTTTACCGCGTTGGTGAGCTTACCCTGCTTCAAACCCACGCCGTTCACCATATCCGGCGCATCGCCCACCCATTGATAGTGGGTGGATTGAAGCATCTCGCCGGCTTCGTCGCTGTGACAGGACAGGCAGTTTCCGGGATAGTCCCGAAAGCTGAGGGCGGCGTGCTGACCGGAGCCGCCGCCGAAACCTCCACCGTTGCCGGGTGGAGCGGGGGTAGCGGAATCGTCATGGTCATCGTCATCGGGGTGGAATTTACTGGATCGGTCCTTGTCCCAGCGCCTTTCCTCCGAGAAAACCGTCCAAGCGGTCGACAAGCAGAGCATCAAACTCAACAGGATGACTGCAACGTGGATTAGAGTCCCATATTTTCTTTCTTGCAAAACAGTGTTCTCCTACTCTGGAATTAACGTTGAAAATTGAAGCCCCCGGTTTGGATCGCCCTTTAACCGGACCCGTCGATCCGCGCCTCTCTATGAAGAAAGGTCCTCCTCTGTTTGGGATTTGTGTTGCGGGGAGAACCCTGGGACGGAGATCATCCCTGGTTCATGCCCGTCGATCTGAGCCAATTTCCGAGCGCCGAAACGGTATGCTAAGAAATGCCCTAAAGCGCATCAGAAATTTCCCGATTGACTTATATACAAGATTTAGACCGTACCGCAAGAAGGCTAGAAGAAAAGTGTTATAAACTCGAAACAGTGCAGGGGCTCCGAAATGGTCATTCGCAGGTGGGATTGAAATCCGGCAGGAGGCTCCGGACCCGCTCCCCACGGCTGAAAGCCGCGGGTGGAGGGCCCCAAGACCAGGCTATGGGAGAACGCCGGCGCCGAATGGATGAGAACCGGAGAGGGCCCGCTAACGAAAAAAATTAAACTGAAAAACAAACAGGTTATGGCGTTCGGAATCAATTATGCATGAGCACGTGTATACGAAAACGACGGAACGGGAATGAGCTGATCTTAATGGATGTAATGAAAATAGATACTTGGATTAGCATACCCGCCACGAAATGCTGCGCAACGCAGGTCCTGCCGCCGCCGCGCTTTCCAGCCGAACGCTTCAAGAATAAGCCAGGGTCCGATGGTATCTTTTCCGCCATTATGACAATATATGGTCAATGTGCTGATGGGTTGGCCTTGTGAGGTCCCTGCAGGCGATTCGGATTTCAGTCCCCGGACCGGTTCTTTTTGCCCGGGCACACCGATTCCGTATCCAGTGCCGGGAACTTTATGTTACCATATTTTCCGTCAGCCCCCGGAACACCACCCACGTCGTCTGCAAACCCGGTCTAAAGGAGCGTAAATCGGATAAGCCCGCCGAGAGGAGGGGTTGGGAAGTGTACAGTGACCTTTCCGCGGCGTCGGAACAGTCCCGGCAAGCAGCGTTGCAGCGTTGCCCCGGATTCTTTTCCATGTGTCGCCGGAGGTATTTATGGCGGGTATGGCTCGGTGTCCCTTGACAGCGGTGTTCCTCTATCCCTATAGTGGCCTTCATATGACGATTCCACGACAGCCATGTACCCGGACGGTTCGCCGGGCCGGAGCGGTCCCCTTTCTTTGGCTCCCGGCGACGTTCTGTCTGTTGACCCTTTGTGTGGGGTGCGCTTCGTTGACGCCCATGGACCTCTCGACCCAACGCCCGGTGGACAAAGTGGCCTTTCTGGGTGTGGGGAGTTACTACCAGGGAAACCTGTCCAAGAATGATCAAGTGGCCATTAGTTTCGTCAACGTTAAGACTCGCGTGTTGTACGAAGGCCGGGCCAAGGATCAGTTGTTGACCGTGGATCTGCCGGACGGTGACTACGAGGTCTTGGCGTTGCATGTATGGCACGCCACCGAGGCATTCGGTGGAGGATGGCAGCGCACGTACGAAATCGGAAAGGCGGACACCTTCAATGTCATGCGGCTGCGCTTCACAGTGGTAGGCGCGGTCCCGGCCTTGTACCTCGGACGGCTGGACATAAACCTGTTCCGCCCCGATGAACTCAAAGGCAATGTGCCCCCGGAGGTATCACAACGGCCGAGCATGGTCCGCATTCTCATTCAAGACCGATTTGAACAAGACACCGAACGGTTCAGGAAAGACTTCACTAACCTCCGGTCCAGGTATCCGCAACTCGTTTCGGACTCGGACGTCCGGGACTTGTCCCTGCCGTACTCTCAGTTTACGTTTAACTGGTGATGAGATTCTTCGCGGTGTGGTTCGGGCGAGGCTCATGGTTTCTTTAGACTCAAGTTCAACAGTTGTTAAGAAAAGGTTTTGGCATATCAACGGGTTACAAGAGACAAAAGTGTTCTTGGCACTACGCGTTCACAAGCTTATGAGTTGCAGAGTCGGGGGCGGTTTCACGCCCACGGCCTGAAAGACGCTGTGGGCGCAGCCTTGGAACTCGGTTCGCAGCAGGTATTCCCGGTCGTCCCATTGGAAATGAACGGCCTTGAACGCGTCCAGATCCGTGAGCACCTCGTCCCAC
>JACQYL010000035.1 GCA_016208165.1 Deltaproteobacteria bacterium | reverse complement strand
GTGTGTCATCATAGCCGCCTGTATTGACGAATGAAGCCGGAAAGCATCGGCACACCCAATAGATCATTCTATGGGGCCGGCAACCACCGATCCCGACCCCAATTATAAGTCCGAAATCGGGTCTTTATGGACAGACACTAGTTATAAACCGCCTGGGCAAAAGCCTGGGGGTGCAGGATCTTGTCCAAGCAGGCGTAAAGGAAGACCGCTCCTAGAACCAGGCGCAGGATGTGGTAATAGACCGGCCGCTTCAGCGCCCGGCCGGTCGCCGGCCGTGGTGCGCCAAGGGAGTCTTCGAGTTCCGCCGCATGAAAGCGCTCCGTGCGGCCGTGGCTTCCCGTCGCGTCCGGGCCACCGGTATGCTCGTGACACAGGGCGCATTGAACATACTCGTCCGGTATCTTTTCCACTGTCTTATTCTCGGCCATGACCTTATTCCCCAATTTCCCGCGGGAGACCGGCCTCTTGCCAGACGGTCCAACCGTTGACCAGCACCCGCACGGTTTCATACCCCATCTCTTTCAAAGAAAGGGCCAACTCGTGACTCAGTTCGCAACTTTCCCCGTCGCAGTAAGTGATGATCGTCTTAGGCCCTTGCAACCGGTCGGCTGTTTCCAAGAAATAACGGTCGACCTCCTGCCAGGGAAGGTTCAATGCCCCGGGAATATGCCCTTGGGCATACTGGCTCTCCGGCCGCGCATCCACAAAAACGGCCGCATCCTCCTCGAACAGACGCCGGGCCTGGTCCAGGGCTATGACCAGACTTTCGCCGGCGGCATCGGAAAAGCGCGCTTCCGCCGACCAGTCACCGATGATCGGTAGGCCGTCCGACCGCCAATGGTTGACGCTCAAGGCGATCAGAAAGGCCAGCGCGATGAGTGCCGGAGCCTGCCAAATGGATTGTTTGAAGGCAATAGACACTTGTTTATTCACAACAGTATTCCTTTCGATGGACGCCCCGGCGGCTGCGTCAGGAAACACCCAGCGTGGATAACATGCGAACAATCCGTTCCTTGTCCATGAAACCGACGTTGCGATGCACTTCCTTACCATTGGCGGTGAAGAAAATTTGCGTCGGAATCGCCCGTATCCCGTATTTCCTGGCTTCGCCCGGATTCTTCCATACATCGATGAATAGGATATCCGCCTTACCGGCGTACTCTCTTCTCAATTCCTCGATCATGGGCGCCATCATTTTGCACGGAATGCACTCGGTGGCGCCTAAATCGATCATGGTGACCCGCCCCATCGTCGGCGCAACCGCCGACTGGGGATCCGAACCATTCCCCGTCAGACTGGAAATCAATTGTGTCGGGATCCGGCTGTAAGAGCCGAGAAAAAGGAGGAGCAAGCCGGCCGCAATCAGCACCCATTTAAGTTTGGGTTTCATTTTTTAACTCCCATTTTAACTCCCATTTGCGCCAGTTGTTCGGTCACGTCGGCTTCCGGGAAGAAGCCCACGTGCCGGAAAACCTCCTTGCCCGTCCCATCGAAAAACACCTGAACCGGAATCGATCGAATGCCATAGCGAGCCGCCAGCACTTGCTCCTCTCCCACGTGAACGAACACTACGTTCAGCTTGTCCGTATAGTTCTTGCGCACATTGTCCAGTATGGGCTGCATCATATCGCAAGGAACGCACCCTGCGGCGCCGAACTCCACCATGGTCGGTTTCTTGGAGTTGCGGGCTTTGTCCACGGGGTTGTCCAGGGCAAGTCGACTCTGCTCTTCCACCCAGCTTTCGTTGATCCGAAGACGAACCGACCCCGTTAATTCGGAAATGTAGGATGTAACGACCTGCTGTCGTTTGTCCTCGATCAGGTATTGCCGAATACCATCTTTGACTTGTTCAAAGGCCGCACCGCCCAGCATTTCGCGATTTGCCTTATAAAAGGCCTCGAGATCCTCTTCCGGCACGGAAACGTCGGAGGCCTTGCGCTCGATCAATTCACGGATGACTTGTCTTTCGTCCCTGCCGCTCGAGGAAATCCCGGATTTTTCCGCCTCCTTCACAAGAATCCGCCGGGAGGCCTCCTGCTCCAGAATGTAAAGGAGATTCTTTTCAAGCTGACTCCGCAGCTCAGGTTCTTGCGAATTGACCGATTTCATCAATTCCGCCTGGGTGATTTCAAGGCCATCGCCAATAAGCAAGGTTTTGTCGTTCAGGGGGGCAAGTTGAGCAGAAGAGAGAATTCCCAACTCAAGGCCCGGATACTTGACGCCGACCGTCAGCGCTTGCGATGCCTGAGCGATTCCGGCTGAAAGCATCAGAACCGCGCATACGGACGCCCAAAAGGAGTGGAGCCGAAGACACGCCCGGCGATTTTTTATCGTGGAGTTACACATCAACACGTTCTTCCTTTCAATTACAGGTTCAATTACCGGTCTTTCCGTGTGGGAAACAAACACAAGCCTTCGTAGACAAAGGCCGGTATATCACTTTGATTTTGCTTAGAAAGTATAGTATGAGGGGGGCTTCAACAACGTATGGAGCAATTGATGATAAAGGGCGGGGGTGAGGTGTCCGGAAAGGGGTGCAATTCATGCGCAAATGGTCTTGGGAAAGGGCAAGCAGACGCTTCTCTTGTCCCAAGAATCGCGAGTGAAACGGATGCCTTTGAACTGAAAGGCTTTTCCCTTTCCATACGGGATGAAAAGGAATCCGGGACTGTGAATAGCTGCCCGTTGGCGGACCGGCAGGGAGACATATCGCAGGGTTTCGGGCTAAACGGCTCCGCGGCGCGATTCAGGGATTCGCTACTATGGCAGGGGGATTTCCAAATGCCCGGAGACAAGACGGCGCAAGCATGACTCGAACTCACGCTTAACAGCAGCATCATGGAGATAACAACCCGCGCTACCCTGGAAACCATACCGATACCATCCTTTTTCACAAGCCTTCTTTAACACATCCGGCTCGAAAATCGCAACTGCTTTCCTAAAATGGAATACGAAGAAAGCGGATTGATCGAGTTCCATGGGTTCCGGTCACGCGGCGCCGGTGAGCCCCCTTGAATTCTCGCATCTATAGAAGCGCCCACACAATCAAAGTTTAGAAAAATCTTGACAGCCTCTCATCCGAACACTATATTCCCAAATAGGAATTCAATGGAGGACTTTTTATGAAAGACTTCATCAAGGTCATGAAGGCCCTTTCGGACAAGAACCGGGTAAAGATCGTTAAGATGCTCCAGCACCGGTTGATGTGCGTCTGCGAGCTTCAGGAGACGCTCCGAATTTCCCAATCCAGTGTCTCCAAGCATCTGAAAATACTGGAGGAAGCCGGCCTTGTCGATTACAGGAAGGAAGGGCTCTGGGTCAACTACTATCTTGCGGATGGGATGAAATCCCCATACGCATCCACCCTTATGGGAAATCTCAGGCACTGGCTGGAAAACGAGCCTGAAATCATGGAAATCGTCAAACAGCTTCCCTCTATACGGAGAGAGGAAATTTGCAGGAGATCATGATTTTTTTTGGTTTTGAAAGATCGATAGATCGCCATATGTATATTTTACCTTTTGGAGGTCTCGTACTTGAAAGAGCGAACTAAACTGCTGATCATCGTGCTGACGTTTGTGGGAGCCTACTACATCCCTTGGGCGAATGAGACTGTTCGCAGATCGGGTCTTGAAGCCTTCATGATGCTTCAGGAATACGCGCGGGAACACGTGCTGACCTGCCTGATCCCGGCCTTCTTCATCGCCGGGGCCATCGCGGTCTTTGTCTCCCAGGGGTCGGTTCTGAAATATTTCGGCGCGCAGGCGAACAAGATCCTGTCATACTCCGTGGCCTCCGTGTCCGGAACCATATTGGCCGTCTGTTCCTGCACGGTGCTGCCTTTGTTTGCGGGCATTTACACCCGGGGCGCTGGAATCGGACCGGCCACGGCTTTTCTCTATTCGGGACCCGCCATCAACGTGCTGGCCATCGCCCTGACAGCCAAGATCCTGGGCTGGCAGCTGGGCCTGGCCCGGGCCGTGGGCGCCATCGTCTTCGCGGTGGTCACCGGACTCTTGATGTCGTTGATCTTCCGTAAGGACGACGCGGAGCGCACCGCCGGGCAGATCTATGTGCCCGACGCCGATGCCAAGGATCGCACCCTGCTGCAGGACACGTTGTACATCATGACCATGGTGCTGATTCTGGTGTTCGCCGCTTTCGCCAGACCCGCCCCCGATTCGACCGGGCTGTGGCCGGCCGCTTTCGCGATGAAGTGGTACATCACCATCGCGCTGCTGATCGTGCTGGCTCTCATGCTGAAGTCCTGGTTCACCAGGGACGAGTGCAAAACCTGGGTCGAGTCCACCTGGGGATTCATGAAGCAGATCTTTCCCCTGTTGGGCACCGGCGTCCTGGCGGCCGGCTTCATGTTGGGACGGCCGGGCCATCCGGCTCTGATCCCCGAGCAGTGGGTGCAGTCTCTTTTAGGCGGAAACTCCCTCTGGGCGAACCTGATCGCCTCCGTGGCCGGAGCCTTGATGTATTTCGCCACATTGACCGAGGTGCCCATCCTCCAGGGGCTTCTGGGAGCCGGGATGGGTAAGGGACCGGCCCTGGCTCTTCTGCTGGCGGGACCGGCATTGAGCCTTCCCAACATGCTGGTGATCGGCAGTATCATGGGCGTGAAAAAAACAGCGGCCTTTTGCGGCATTATCGTGATCCTGTCCACCATCGCCGGGATGCTCTATGGCGCATGGGCCGTCTGATCGAAGCAAAGGAGGATACATCATGAGTCGTTTGGAAATAGAGTGGCGTCATCTGGACAAGGACGGGAAAACCTGTGACCGATGCTCGGATACCGGGCAGACGGTCCGCAGCGCGTATGAAACGCTGGTGAAGGAACTGCAACCCAAAGGCTGGAACGTGTCCCTCAAGGAGACGCTCTTGACCGAGGACGAAATACCCGAGTCGAATAACGTTCTATTGAACGGTGTTCCCATCGAAGAGTGGCTGCCCGACACGCGAAAATCGGAAAATTGCTGCGCCTCGTGCGGGGATTTGCTCGGCTTTCCCACGCTGTGTCGGACCATCGAGCGAAACGGTGAAACCTACGAAACCATACCCGCCGCTATGATTGTGGAGGCGGCGCATCAACTCATCAAAAAATACAACATCTAAGGAGTTTCAACATGGAAATCAAAGTCCTGGGCCCTGGCTGCCCCAAATGCAAACAAACGGAAAAAGTGGTCAAGGAAGCCATAGCGGAAAGCGGAGTGGACGCGGATATTGAAAAGGTCACCGACGTGATGAAGATCGCAAGATACGGCGTGTTCGGCACGCCGGCGGTGGTGATCGACGGCGAAGTGAAATCGGTGGGCAAGGTCCCTAAAAAGGAAGAGGTCCTGGCGTGGTTGAATTAATTGTGTCTGCCACGAGCCGATTACACCTAAGAAGGGCCAAATGAAACAGGGACGAGGGGGGCACGACCCATGGCCGTATCATCCCCTCGGCATCTGTCAGCAGGGGTATCTTTCCCCATCGCGTGATCAGTGAAGCAACGGAGTTCCAATGAAGAAGAACAACATCGTACTCTTACTGGGAGTTCTGGGATTTGTCGTCATGGCTGACAACTGGGTCGTATCGCCTATATTACCGGCCATTTCGGAAAATATCGGGATTCCCGTGGAGCGCGCGGGACTTTTGATCGCCGCGTACATGATCCCGTTCGGCATTTTCCAGATCGCCTTCGGTCCCTTGGCCGATCGCTATGGGAAAAAACAAATCATCACATTTTCCATCGTTCTATTTACGATCGCCACCGGCCTTTGCGCCGCAGGATCGGGACTGACGGATCTGGCGGCCTATCGCGCTTTGACCGGCATTTTTGCGGCGTCGGTCATGCCCATATCCCTGGCGCTGATCGGCGACATTTTTCCGGTTCAGGAAAGACAGGGCGCGATCGGCACCTTTATGGGAATATCGTTTCTGGGTCAGGGACTCAGCATGATTACGGGGGGCGCCATTGCTTATTTTCTGAACTGGCGTGGTGTCTTTGGCTTGTATGCACTGCTGTCGCTGATTCCGATGATCCTGATTATCCTTAACTACAAGTCCCTACCCGATACCAAACATTCGGACAGCAAAATTTTTGCCCCTTATCTGAAACTGGCGAGCAATGCAAAGAGCCTTTTTACTTACATCCTGGTCTTGTTGGAGGGCATTTTTATCATCGGCAGCTTCTCCTATCTTGGGGCCTTCATCGCAGAAATCTATCATTTCAACTACCTGCTTATCGGCGTCATCATGACCGCATTTGGTTTGATGACGGTGGTCGGCGGCCGGTTGAGCGGAAAACTCTCACAAGAAACGAGCCCGCGCAAAATTCTGACCGCCGGATTGATCTTAGCTGTTCTGGCGGATCTACTGATCTATTATTTCGGGCGCAATATCTGGGGCCTTGCGAGCAGTGTTGCATTGATGGGACTGGGCTTCATCTTCACCCATTCCACGCTCTTAACCAGGGCCACGGAGTTTGCCATGAAAGCCCGTGGGGCGGCCATGTCTTTGGTGGCGTTTTGCTTCATGGGCGGCGGAGGCGTCGGTACGGCCATTGGTGGAAAAATTGCCGCGGCTTACGGCCTATCGACCGTGTTTCTGGTTTATGGGGTTGCTTTGGGGGTCACGCTGGCGTTGAGTTTCATATTGATTACCGGTCAAGTCGTTTCCGCGCAGTCGCCGGTGCTCGCGGGAAATCCGCGTTCGCCCAGGTCAGGAGAATGAAGTAGTCGGCAGGCTTTTTCGATGGAGAAAACACTATGTGGCTCAAAGGGTATACGAAAAAGATCTTCAGACCGGAGTGCAATCCCAGTTTTCAATCTCTTCACTGTCTCGCCCGGCTGGATCAAGATGTCAGCGAGGTTCTGCCCTATCTGAATGCGGTGCTTGGGGGATTTGAGTATTTCAAGGAGCCGCCTGCGGTAACATTCAAGGTCCACGGAAAAATCATCACGGTGCACCCCCGGGAGATCGCCGTCAACGCCCTCAAGGATGAGGCCGAGGCGGACCGTATCTTGGAGTGGTTGAAAAGCGAGATCAATCAGACCTGGGAGAACCGGGCCGACATAACACCCTGTTATGCCGGCAAGACAAAACCTAAGCTGCTGGAAATATTGCGCCTGCTGCCCAAGACCAACTGCAAAAAATGCGGTCAGCTCACTTGCATGGTCTTTGCCGCTCAAGCGATGGAAGGCGGCCGCGGGGCGGAGCATTGCCCGGAGTTGTCCGAGGAGAACCGGGAGAAGTTGGCGGCTTACCTGGCGGGCTTCGACTATGAATAATATGAATAAGAGGTTTCATAGTCCTGTGTCATGAATCCGAAAACCGAAACTTCTTCTCTTTCTTCAGATGTGCGTCAGAGGAGTGGATAGACCATGAGCGCCGATGTCCTATCAACCAATGAACGGAAAATGACCAACATTTTCGAACGCTTTCTTTCCCTGTGGGTGGTGCTGTGCATCATCGCCGGGATTCTGCTGGGTAAGATCGCCCCGGGAGTAGCCCAATATCTGGACGGTTTGGCCATATCCGTCAACGGCGCCCCGGTGGTATCCATCCCCATCGCCGTCTGCCTGTTCTTCATGATGTATCCCATCATGGTCAAGATCGACTTTGCCGCGGTGGTCAAGGCGGGCAAAAGCGGCAAGCCGGTCTTTTTGACCCTGTTCGTCAACTGGGCCATCAAACCCTTCACCATGTACGCCATTGCTGTGTTCTTCCTCGGCACCCTGTTTTATGGGTTCATCGGGCCCGAGGCGGTGGATCATGTCAAGATGCCTTTCGGGCTGGACCTGCCGGTGGGGGCCTCGTACGGTTCGGGCACGGTGGTGCTGATCGAGGGGATCAAGATGCTGCAGGTGCCGTTGTGGCGAAGTTACCTGGCCGGCTGCATTCTCCTGGGCATCGCCCCTTGCACGGCCATGGTCCTGGTGTGGGGCTTTCTGGCCCGGGGCAACGACGGCCTGACACTGGTCATGGTGGCCATCAACTCGTTGACTATGCTGGTGCTGTACGGAGTCCTGGGAGGGTTTCTGTTGGGCGTGGGACGATTACCGGTGCCGTGGCAGGCCCTGCTGCTTTCCATAGGCATTTACGTGGCTCTTCCCCTGGTGGCCGGTTATTTCTCGCGTAGATGGATCATCTCCGCTAAAGGCGAGAAATGGTTCAAGGAAGAATTCCTGCATGTTCTGACGCCCATTACGATCATTGCCCTGCTCATCACCCTGGTGCTGCTGTTTTCCTTCAAGGGCGAAGTGATCGTGGCCAACCCCCTGACCATTCTCTGGATCGCCGTGCCGTTGTTTTTGCAGACCATGCTGATTTTCTGGTTGGGCTACGGACTGGCCCGGTTGATCAAACTCCCCTATGAGGACGCGGCGCCGGCAGCCATGATCGGGGCCTCCAACCATTTCGAGGTAGCCATCGCCACGGCGACCATGCTTTTCGGGCTTTCCTCCGGGGCGGCATTGGCCACGGTGGTTGGGGTGCTCATCGAGGTGCCCGTGATGTTGATGCTGGTCAGGATTTGTTTAGGTACAACCGGATGGTTCCGGCGGGAGCCATTGCGTTGAGAACTCCTGCCGTCGAATGCCACTGAGGGCCTGTAGGGTGCGGGGTTTCTTAAAAAACATCGAATTTGGGGGTAGGGGGTACACGAACCATGCGAGCTCGATTTCTATTGTTGGTGATAAGCGTGGCGGTTTTCTTCGGATCCCTTTCTGCAAACAAGCCAAAAATGAATAGGGCATAAACGCATGCTAAATGATGTTTTTATTACGATCAATCAGTGGATGACCAGCGGATCTACCATCGCCGTTTTGGGCTGCTTCCTCTGGGGGATGGTCAGTGTGGTGCTGAGCCCGTGTCACATGGCTTCCATACCGCTGATGGTCAGTTATGTGGCGGGTCAAAACCAAATTTTGCAGGCAAGACAGGCGGCCTCCTTCGCGTTGTTATTTACCTTCGGGTTGTTCATTACCATTGCCCTTGTAGGTATTGTGTGTTCGCTGTTGGGCCGGATGCTCGGGGAAATCAGTCCCTACTGGACGATTCCGGTGGGAGCCCTATTACTCTGGATCGCCTTGGACATGTTGGGTCTGGCGAGATCGATGATGTCGGGTCAGCTCCTGTCCCGTCTCAGGTTTCGGGGCAGGGGAGGCGCTTTCCTGCTGGGGCTGGCCTACGGCGTTCTTTCCGGGACATGCACGTTTGGATTCATCGCCCCTATCCTGGCGATCATCACCGTTCAGGAAAAGATCGCTGTGGGAATTGTTTTGATTACTGTTTTCGGGATCGGACACTGCATCCCGATCGCTGTGGCGGGAAGCTTTACCGCCACGGTGAAGCGGCTGGTCGAGAGCGAACGGTTTCAACAGGGCGGCAAGTGGTTCAGAAAAGGCGCGGGAGTTGTCATTGCCCTCATCGCCGTCTATTTCATCGTTACCCCCTTTGTTTCCACCGGGATTCAGCCTTAGTACATATCGGCATAAATATGATGACGTATTAATCTTGCGTTATTAACATATATATGGCATGATCTCTCCTCAGATAGGAGGTGATTATGCCCAGAAAAAGCCCATATCGG